>DAOTCE010000002.1:0-123797 GCA_035452965.1 Candidatus Paceibacterota bacterium
CAGAACCGGGCTCTCCTCACCACCGGTGAATAACTTTGGATGAGCTATAAGCGGCATGGATACCACAGAAAGACCAGGCGATTTAATTTGACGCTGCCCGGAAGCGGCAGCGGCTCACAAGGGAGTCTCCCCGTATCCTCCCCGTATCCACACCATATCCACACCGTGGATACAGCCTTGACATCCCGGGGCGCTTCTGGCGCAACCCATTGTGTTTAATGCACTTACAACAAAAGGGCCGCTCCCAAGTCCGCCGGAGGGCCAAATTCACCACAAGTAACGCCAATTCAAATAGATACGCAAATCTGCCACCCATCAGCCGTTTTTACCCGACCGGAGCCCCCCGAGCCCGCGGCAGGCACTTGCACCTGCGGAAAATACGAAGCTATTTTGTTTGACTCCTCGCCAAAAGGCTTGTCCGCACAACAAGGTTGCGCCCGCACGGCAGGGGACGCGCTGATGGGGCTTTCCTCGGAGCGCAGGTAAGCGCACATTTGGGGCATGGCTTATACAAATAGCTTCCGGCTGGCGGTATGTTGGTTGTGCGGAATGGCGTGGCTGAATACCGCGGCGGCCGCGGCACAGCGGCAGTCCGCGCCCGACCCGCGGAACTTCGGCAACGGCAACCGCATCCCTGCCCAGGGCTACTGCGACCAGCCGCGCATCGTGGTGACCAGCGACGGCACCTGGGTGTGTGTCCTGACCACCGGGCCCGGGGACGAAGGCGACGCGGGCCAGCACGTGGCGGCGAGCTTCAGCGAGGACAAGGGCAAGACGTGGTCGCCGCTGGTTGCCGTTGAGCCGCCAGACAAGGATCGGAAGTCGGCCTACGCGCTGGCGCTGATCACGCCGCAGGACCGCGTGTATGCCTTCTACAATTACAACGGCGACGCCATCCGCGCCAAACCCGACGGCTCACCCATCCGCGACGACATGCAAGGCTGGTGCTGCTACCGATATTCAGACGACCAGGGCAAGACCTGGTCCCAGCGGTATCGCGTCCCGATGCGCCTGACCGCCGCCGACCGCAACAACGAGTGGCAGGGCAAGCTGCAGATGTTCTGGATCATCGGCACACCCGCCGTGTTTGACGGCACAGCCATGTTCGGCTTCACCAAGCTGGGCAAGTACATCCTGGAAAATGGCGAAGGCTGGTTCTTTCGCTCGGACAACATCCTGCGCGAGCCCGACCCGGAGAAGATCGAGTGGCAGCTTCTGCCCGACGGCGATCACGGCGTGCGCGCGCCGGAGTTCGGCTCCGTGCAGGAGGAGTTCGACGTCGTGCACCTGGAGAAAGACGATTGGTTCTGCGTCAACCGCACGACGCTGGGACACGCGGCGTGCTCCTACAGCCGCGACGGCGGCCACACCTGGACCCGGCCCGACGCGCTGCGCTACAGCCCCGGCGGCCGCATCGTGAAACAACCCCGCGCCTGCGCCAAAATCTGGCAGGCCCGCAACGGCCGTTACCTGCTCTGGTTCCACAACAACGGCACCACCACCTACAACAACGGCCCCAACGCCGGCAGCCGCAACATCGCCTGGCTGAGCGCCGGGCGGCTCAAGGACGGCTTCGTCTTCTGGTCGCAGCCGGAGATTGTGGCCTATGTGGACGGCGGGCTGCAGGGATGCAGCTACCCGGATTTCATCGAGGACAGCGGACGCTACTATATCTGTGCGACGCAGAAGACCGAAGCCCGCGTGATGGATGTCGAGCCGGGCTTGCTCGCGGGCCTATGGGATCAAGACACCCGGGGCGAGATCGCGACCAACGGCCTGGCGCTCAACCTCACCGGCGAGAATTGCGCCGCCAACGCCAAAGCCCGCGCGCCCAGGCTGGCGCCGCTCTGCGGGGACATCCAGCGCCGCAAACCGGATGACGAAGGCGCGGGCGGCCTGACCATCGAAGTGGCGGCGCGCTTCGCCGACCTCGCGCCGGGCCAGGTGCTGCTCGATTCGCGGGACGGCGCCGGCCGGGGCTATGCGCTGCGCACCATCGAAGGTGGCGCCGTGCGGTTTGAAATGGCGGACGGCTGGCAAGCCGCTTCCTGGGATTCCGACGCCGGCCTGCTCCAGACCAACACCACGCATCACATCGTGGTCGCGGTGGACGGGCGCGTGAAGGTTATCTGTTTTGTCCTGGACGGCGTGCTGAACGATGGCGGGGCGCGACGCCAGTTCGGCTTCGGGCGCTTTAATCCGACCTTCAAAGACGTGAGTGGGGCGCGCGACCTGCGGATCGCCCCGGCCCTGCATGGCGAGCTGGGATGCCTCCGGCTCTACAACCGGACCTTGCGCACGAGCGAAGCTGTCGGTAACTTCCGGTCCCTGCCTCGCTGACGCAGCGGCGGCGGTCCCTACTGGACCTGAATGCGGTAGTACCGGGAAGCGTTGGTCGCCGCCTCGTCCGTCACAGTGATCGGCACTCCCGTGCCGGTGACATTGGTCAGCAACTGCCAACCGGATGCCTCCAGGTCATCCTTGTGCTCCACCGTGTAAACCGGGCCGGCCTCCGTGGTGAAAGTGAGACTGAAACCGCTCACATCCAGGCTCGGGGAACTGACCGTGGGCTGCGCCGCCAGCACGAGCTGGGCCGGGCTGCTGAGCACGGAGCTGCCATTGCCGCTCACCAGGACGGTGTAAGTCCCGAAATCAGCCGCCTGGATGTTGATGAGGTTCAACGCAGTGCTTGTCTCTCCGGCGATATCCACCCCGCCCAGCCGCCACTGGTAGGCGGTCGCATTGGTCGCCGTGACCTGGAAAGTCGCGCTGCCTCCCGGGCCGCGGATGCAGCTCTGCGGCTGCGTCACGATGCCCGGCGCCAGCTCGTTGGTGACCGTCACGAAGCGCGCCAGAGAATCCACCGTCGCGCCGCCGTTATAAGTGGCTCGAGCCGTCAGGCTATAGCTCCCGGGGCTTGGGTTGCTCCACGAATACACGTAGGGCGCGGTGGCAACATTGGCGATCAGGTTCGTCCCCCAGGCATAGAACCCGACGTAGTCAATCACATTGTTAAAGCTGACGACGGTGGCCCTGAGGTTGATATTGGTCGGCAGCGAATAGCGGGAGTTGTTCAAAGGCTCCATCAACCCAATGGCCGGCTGCCGATTGGTAACAGTGATGTTGCTGCTGGCGGAATTCACATAGCTTGCGCCGTTGTACACGACCCGCGCCCAGACCGCGCTCTCGCCGATCGGCGCGTCGGTCCAGGAATAGGCGTAGGGCGAATTCGTGACATAAGCCAGCAGCGTCCCGCCGTTGAAAAAGCCGACGTAGTCAATGGAGTTGCCGTTGGTGGTGACGGTCGCGGTCATGGCAATGGTCGCCGGGTACGAATAGCTGGCGTTGTTGGTCGGCGTGTTCAGCACCACGACCGGGGCCGGGGCATTGAGCGTGAAGTCATAGCGCACAACGTCGCCGGCCAGCACTTTGGCATTGGCGATGGTCTGCGGCGTCATTCCGCTCTTGCTCGCGGTGGTTGAGCGGACGGTGCCGGCGGCCGTCGCCGGAATCAGGGTGACGACGTAGCAGCCATTGCCGTCCGTCTTGACGCTGGATTTGCCCACAACCGTGACGGTGGCATCGTCCACGTATTGGCCGGTGTTGAAGTCTTTGACGCGCCCCCACATAATGCCCTCCTTGGCGGTGGCCGGGTTGCGCCACGGCATGTCAGGGGTGGTGACAACGCTTGTGTTAACGTTCGCGGCGGCGTAGGCCCACCAATCGGACGGAGCAGTAAAGTAGGAGTAAGTTGCATATCCCTTGAGCCCCTTGCCGCGGAGATAGCTGATCTCGCTGGCGATGGTGGCGCTGTCCGTCCCGCTGAAGCTCATGCCCATGAACACCGGCCGGACGGCTATCCAGCAGGAGGTGATGCGGTCCGCCCACGAGTTGAAGGCACTGGTGCCGTAAGCCTGCGGGATCACCGCGTCCAGCCAGCCGTTTTGGAGCATGGCCGGCCAATCCGAGAAGTAGGTGTAGGCTTCTTCGCTTGTGAAGGTGCAGCTTCCGGGCGGTGAGCCGTAGGCCATCGTCGCGGAGGTGTGGCGCAAGGGCTGGCGCGGGTTGCTCTTGATGGATTGAATCTCGGCCTGAACGCGGGCCATTAGCTCGTTCTTGAAGCGGCGGCGGTAATTAGACCAGGCGGTGTCGCCGTTGCTGGGCGTATAGGTGTCGGCATACCCGTTATTGATCCGGAAACGCGCCAGCCCGGAGCGGGGATAGCTGGCTTGGCTGTAAGCGGGATAGCCGAAACCGGCGGTGTAGCCCGCACCGTTGAGTTCGTCGTCCCAGTTGATGCCATCAATCGGGTAGTTGTTCACCAATTCTCTCACAATGCTGACGATGTATTCCTGCACATCGGGAGATCCCATATCGAGACTGTAATAGCCGTCCACGGGCAAAGGTGTGCCCCCCTCGCTGTTGGCCACTGGAGCGATGAACCATTCGGGATGAGCAATAAGGGTGGAGTTGCCGTTGGGCGGGAAGGTCAGCGAGACGCGATACATGGCGCCGCCGCTGCCGCCGATCCAGGCATGGACCTCAATACCGGCGGCATGCGCCTGGGTGCACAGGTAGGCCAGGGGATCGAAGTTGGCTTTGACCCGCGGAGACCAGGGCACGAGACTCGACTGCCACTGGGCCCCGTGCGAGCTGGTACCGTTGTAATCCATGTAACCAAGCACCTGGACGATGACCGCGTTATATCTGGCGCTGGCAAGGGTCGAAACCAGTGTGTCCACTTCGCTCTGGCTGCTCATGCCGGCATGAAAGATATCAACCCACGCCGCGCGGAACTCCTGGGCCGGGAGCGGAATGGCTGGCGCGAAACAAAGGACAACGAGGGTGGCGGCGAACCGCCGCATGCCGGCTCTGGACCGCCGTGCAAGACCAAAAAAGAGACTCATCCTCTATTTTATAACGAAATCGTTGCCGGAAGTCGATGGGTTTCCGGGGCCCAGGAGCCGCCAGCGGCTCCGAAAAGTGGTTCCCGCGCAACCGTGAAAGCGTTAGGCTGCCCAAAGTGAAAGCACCCGAACAGAGAATTAAACTGGCCCGGATGGATGCCAGCCAGGTGGCGGATGAAATCGGAGGGTTCATCCTGCGCAAGGTCCTGGAAATGAAGAAGACCGGCGGGGTGCTCGGTATCTCCGGGGGCGTGGACAGCACTTGCGTGGCCGCGCTGGCCAAACGGGCCTTTGACCGGCACAACGCAACCCACCCCGATCGCCCCCTGGAACTCGTGGGCTACCTTCTCCCCTCAAATACCAACCATCCCGCGGATGTGGAGGACGGCCTGAAAGTCGCAACCCGGCTGGGGATCCGGCATGAGATCCAGAGCATCGAGGCGATTGTGGAAGCCTTCAAGACCACCAATCCGGAGGCGCTCAATCACAAGTACCATCGCGGCAACCTGACTTCCGAGATTCGCGCCGTGGTCCTGCACGTCAAGGCCGCGACCGAAAACAAAGTCGTCATCGGCACCGGCAACAAGGACGAAGACTACGGCGTCGCTTACTACACACTCTTCGGCGATGGCGCGGTGCATATGAGCCCGATCGGCAACCTGCCCAAGCGGCTGGTGCGCGAAATGGCCGCTCATCTGGGCTTCGAGGAACTGGCGGGCCGGGTTTCCACCGCCGGCCTTGAGCCGGGGCAGACCTCCTTCAAAGACCTCGGCTGCGATTACGAGTTCGCCGAGCTGGTATTGAATGGCCTGGAACAGGGCCTGCGGCTGGAGGAGCTTGCCGGGCACAGCCAGGTGGTGGCATACGCCCGGCAGCAAATGGAGAAATACGTCCAATGGTACGGCGCGCCGAAGTTCACCTCCATCGAAGCTCTGGTCCGCGAAATCATTCGACGGCATGAGATCGCCCTGCTCAAGGCCGAGATCGTCAATCCGGATATCGCTTCCATTACGCTGAAGCTGGAGTAGCTTGATCCTGAACTTATGAACACAACCATTCCGCCCGCTCCGCCGCCGGCGCCCGCCACCCAGACGCCGCCCCCCAAGCGGCGCTCCTTCCTGTTTTACGCGTGCGGGATCATGCTGGCCCTCGTGGTGATCATCGCCGCGACGGTTGCCATCACGCTCTGGTGGATCCAGCGTCCAATCAAGCCGGTCGTGTTGTCACCGCCGGAAAAGGCCGTCGTGGAGGAAAAGCTCCGGCATCTCAGCGGCGCGGAGGATCCGGTCCCCAGTCAGCCTCCGCCGCCCCCGCATGAATCTCAAGTCGAGGCCACTCCCCCTGCGGCCCCCAGTGACGCGTTCTCGCATCCGAGGCATGATCGGCGCTACGTGCCGGGGTCGAAGATGTTCAAGCTGACCGAACGCGAACTCAACGGATTGCTCAACGCCAACACCGACCTGGGCAGAACCGTGCGGCTCGAGCTGGCCAGAGACGCCATCAACGCCTACCTGGCTGTGCCCATCCCGCAGGACTTCCCGATTGGCGGCGGCAAGATGTTTCGCGCGCGCGGCCGTTTCCGCGTGTCGCTGGGCAACGCGGGAGCGCCGGTCGCGATGCTGGAGGATATCACCGTCTTCGGCCTGAGCCTGCCGAAGGCCTGGCTGGGCGGGCTGAAGGGAGAGAACCTGCTGGGCGACGCGGTGGGCAAGCGCGATGGATCGCCCATAATTCAAGGGATCAAGGGCCTGCGTGTCGAGCCCGGAGCTCTAGTCCTGGAGGTTGAAGACTGACCGCCAAGTGACCGCGCGCAGACCAAAGAGCCGCGGTAATCCCTCAGTCTGGCAGGGCGCTTTCGCCGAAAGCGCCACCATTCGGCCGCCTCGGCGAGGCGGCCGTCTCAGCCGTTGTTCTGCCGGCGGTTTGATGGACCACCCCGGGAGCATGACGGAGCGGGCGAGCAGGGGGTGTGTGCTTTGGCCTGCCTGAGGTTCGCCGGTGCGGTTGCGAACGTTACCGTTTGCCTCGCGTGGAGGAGCACACAGCCATGAACAGGACAGTCTCACGAACGGACGCTGCCAGGGATCAGCCTGCCGAGTTGGCGTTCCTCCGGAGCGAAGAACGCTGCCGCCGAATGATCCAGACCACCCACTAGTCGGCTGAGTTGGGGGGAGCGGTGACCGCCCCTCGCCGTTGTGACCATAGCGAGGCCAGTGCAATCCCTGAGACCAGCCCGGCGAGGTGCCCTTCCCAGGAGATGCCTGCCAGGGTGGGCAAGATCCCTCTGAGCATTCCGCCATAAGCCAGCAAGCAGAGCATTGACAAACAAAGAGCTCCAAAAGTGCGTTTGAAGTACGCGAGGGAGGTCAAGTAACCAAAATAACAGAAGATCAGCCCGCTTGCACCAACATGGCAGGCGCTTCTCGCCAGCAGCCAGGTCACCCCCCCGCCCAGAAGTATGCCGCCGACGGTGACCACCGCGAATTCGCTCCGGCTGCGGCCGCAAATAACGCACCCGAGAACCAGTAACGGCAAAGTGTTGGCGGCCAGGTGCGGGTAGGAAGCATGGAGAAGCGGCGCCCACAGCACCCCCGCCAGGCCGTGCAGGTTGCGAGGGATGATGCCGTGCTGGATGAGTTGGCCCTTCCAGACCAGATGATCCAGCAGCAAGAGCAGCCAGCAAACGGCCGTCAACGTGAGTATGGGAGCGAATCGTGTAAGCACAGGCTTTATGCGCGCCAGCCTCCAGCGCCGTTGCGGCTCCGCCCGGAAACCGTTATGGCCGGCATTGCTTTGAGGGCATTCACAGTTCCAACGCGGCAGAATGTGGAACGACGAAGGCTCTATTGGAATAACAAAATGGGGAGCGCCTTTGAAAGGCCGCCAGGGCGTAAATTATTTGTCTTTTCCTCACCGCCCGCCTCAGGCTAGAGTCCGCTCATGTCTGAAATTGTGGCTTTTGTCAATCGTGGAGCGGTGACCATAACACCGGCGATCGTGGAGAAAGTCCTCCGGCATCTGCCGCAATGGAAATTGGAGTTCACGCAGATTTACGAGCCCCTGTTCCCGCACCTGGTGGATCAATTGGAGTTTCTCGCCGATGCGGTGGAGGACATGGCGGAAGGCGCCTATAAGGAGCTGCCGTACTCCGCATTTGCCCAGGCGGTGTTCGCGCTGATTTACGCGCACAAGAAGGTGGGCATTATTCCCGATACAATTCTGAACCTCGGGCGGGCCGACGATTCGAGCGTGGTCCGGGCGGTGCTGATTCAAAACGAGAAGGCCTTCGCGATTTACGCCACCCACCAAAGCCTCGAGTGGTCCAGGATCACCAGCCAACCCTAGCCGGAATGAGGCAAAGAGGGCTCCGGGGCAACCGCCTATTGGGGCGACAAGAACCGGGTCCTGGCGCCAAGCCCTGCTGATTCCTTAGTCAGTCCTGCACCTTCCCGAAGCAGCTCGTCTGGAGGTAATCGCGGAACTGCTGGCGCTTGTGGACTACCTCGTTGTGCCCCAGGTCGGTGTAAAGGAAGATTAACCGGTTTGTCTGCAGGTCGGCGGGCGTGACCTCGCGCTCATTGCCGGCATGGAAGGCGGTGCCGCGCTGCTTGAGCGTGGCCATCAACTGCTCCGTTTCAGCCTTGGTGCCGCCCTGCGCCGTGTAAAGGTCAATGAACCGCCCCTGTTTCCGGTCAATCCAGGCCAGAAAACGGCCCGTCTGCGCGTAGAGGGCATCGAGCAGCCAAACTTCACGCACCTGCTCGGTCAAGCCGCCGTGATCCACAATAGCCGAAATGACTCCATAGCCGCCGCTGTGGCCCGAGAGCACAATTTGACCCATGGCAAAGTCCTTCTGCTTCAAGGCGGACTTCGCGCGCAGCGCGGCAACCACGTCCGCCATGAACCGCTTGAAGCCGTCGGGGTCCTCCAGTTTGCCGCCAAAAGAATCGGGCGCGTTGCGCGGACCTTGCGGGACGATCAGCACGGCGTTGCGTCCGCTCGCCGCCAGTTGCTCGATAAGCTTGTATTGGCCCAGCACCCCTTCCACATGGTTCTTCCAGCCGTGGAAGTGAACGACGAAATCAATCTTGCCGGTTTCGCGGAAGCCTCGGGGGATGAATAGGGCTACGGTCTTGTCGAAATAGTGCTCGTGGGCCGGGTAGAGCTGGCCTTTGTAACGGTGGCCATCCGCGCGTTTGGGGTGTGGAAACGGAGCGGAGTCCAGTTGGGTAAGGATCAACGTGCCTTGGCTGGCGTAGCGTCCCGGCAGGTTCTCGGCGCAGGCGGCCACAGCGGCACATCCAGCCATCAGCAACAGCAGTCGTTTCATGCGTCGGGCTCCATTGTGCCTGGGATGCTGGGCCGGGAAAAGCAGATTGCACACGACCGCGCCAGAAATCGCTGCCGGACCGTGCCAAAATTAGACACATGTGTCTGGCGATTAGCACCCGACCGCTGCGGCGCATGGGAAATTCACGATAATTGCGGCTGCTTCCCAAACTGGCCACAAGTTTGCTGCGGGAAACCCCGTCCGAGCGTCGAAATGAATCGGCGATTGGCATGCCTTGACCGGTCACAGATGAATCGCATGGTTAGCGCTTTAAGTCCGGGCGAAGAAGCCCAATTGGTGCAGACGATTGAGATGTTTGAAGTCATCACTCAATCGCAGCCAAATGATATTCAGTCCCTCGAGATTCTCAGGGAAGCTTATTCCAAACTCAACCGCGAGAAAGACCTCGTTAACACCTCCAAGCGGATCGCCCAAGCCTACGTGCAGATGGGCCAGCTCTCCTCGGCCATTCTGGAGTACGAATCCATTCTGCAGCGCCACCCGGATGATCCCGACGTGCAGGCCGCCTTGCGGCAAATCGAAAGCAAGGCGGAAACCTATCCTGTCGAAGCGCAAACGGAGACTATTATCCTGGCCCAGTCGTCCAATGCGCCCCAAAAGGCTTCGACCGGCCCGAAAGCGGTTGCCAGGGAGCTCGAGGACGGGCGGCGAGCCATGCACAAAATCTTCGTGGACGGCAAGATCATCACGGCCGGCGACTTCGACCTGTGCTGGTCTACGCCGGATCTAATCTCCCCGCCAAACGCTGTGGTGGAACCTTTTATCCAGGTGATGGCCGACAAGGGAATTCTGACCGCGGACGCTTCTTTGAAGGTCCTGTGCGACAAGTCGCGCCTGGCCTTCCTGCCGCTCAAGAGTTATGAAGTTGACATGGAGTTGGCGCGGAGCTTTCCCAAGGATACTTGCCGGCGGTGGTGCGTGTTGCCGTTTGACCGGATGAGCAAGTCGCTTCTGGTCGCCACCGCGAACCCGTTCAACCAGGAGGTTGCGAAAGAGTTGGCTGAGGTCACCAATAACCGTCTGATATGGTATTTGGTGCCGCCCGCCGAGTTGGTTGCTGACCTCCGCAAAGTTTTCCGCTAACCCCATGCCCCCAGTTAAACCATTTGGCGAACGCATCGCGGACGCCTTAGTCGAAGATGACCTGCTGACCGCGTCGCAGGTCGAGGAACTGCTCGAGCAGCAAAAAAAAGAAGGCACTCGCCTGTTCAAGCTGATCCTCGAGAAGGCCTACGTGACCGAGTCGGACATGGCTGTGGCGATGGGCCGCGTCCTCAACACGCCGCCCGTCAACCTTGCCCGCCTTTCCATTCCGCTTGAAGTGGCGGACCTGGTCCCGCGCGAAATGGCGCGCAACCATAAGGTTGTCCCCGTGTCGCGCCTGGAGAACAAGCTCTTCCTGGCGATGGCCGACCCGCTGAACGTGCTGGCCATTGACGACGTGCGGCGCATCACCAAGCTGGAGGTGTCCACACTGATCGCCTCGGAGAAGTCCATCCTGGACAAGCTCAACCACATTGATGCCTCCAAGAGCGGGAGCATGGAGGACATCATCCTGGAGGCGCAGAAGAAAAGCGACGCCGAAGCGGACGCCGACAGCTTGGAGGTCTCCCGGGATATCACCGAGGAGGTCAACCTGGACCAACTGGCGGTTTCCAGCCAGGAAGCTCCTGTCATCAAGCTCGCCAACCTCATCCTCGTCCAGGCGGTCAAAGATCGCGCCAGCGACGTGCACATCGAGCCGTTCGAAAAGACCTTGCGGCTGCGCTACCGGATTGACGGCGTGTTAGTGGATGCGACCCCGCCGCCCAAACAGCTGCAGCTGGCGCTGGTCTCGCGGTTCAAGGTCATGAGCAGCCTGGACATCGCCGAACGCCGCCTGCCGCAAGACGGCCGCATCCGCATTCGCGTCGGGGGCAAGGACTATGATTTGCGCGTCTCGATCATGCCCACGGTGCATGGCGAGAAAGTCGTGCTGCGTCTTCTGGACAAATCCAACCTCTCGGCCAGCATTGATAAGCTGGGCCTCGACCCGGACACGTTCCAACAGTTCAAGGCCGCCGTGGATGCGCCGCACGGCTTGATACTCGTCACCGGCCCGACCGGTTCCGGCAAAACCACGACGCTGTATTCGGCCCTCAACGAACTTAACAGCCCGATCTATAACATCATCACCGTCGAAGACCCGGTTGAGTTCCAGATTGCGGGCATCAACCAGGTGCCAACCAAGAAGGACATCGGCCTCTCCTTCGCCAACGCGCTCCGTTCGATCCTGCGCCAGGACCCGGACATCATCATGATCGGTGAGATTCGCGACGCGGAGACCGCCGAGATCGCCATCGAAGCCGCGCTGACCGGCCACCAGGTCCTGAGCACTATGCACTGCAACGACGCGCCCGGCGCCATTGCGCGTCTTGATGACATGGGCATCGCGCCGTTCCTGATTTCCTCGTCCGTCATTCTCGCCTGCGCGCAGCGCCTGATGCGGCGCATCTGCTCCCACTGCAAGGAACCAGTTACCTACCCGACCAAGATGTATCAGGACTTGAACATTGACCCGAGCATCTTCGACGGGGTCACCCTGTTCCGCGGCCGGGGCTGCGACCGCTGCAAGGGCTCCGGCTATGCCGGCCGCATGGCCATTATCGAAGCGATGACCGTCACGGATGAAATCCGCAAACTCATCATCGCCCGCGCCAACTCCCGCGAGTTGGGCAAGATCGCTATCGGCCAGGGCATGCGGACGCTCAGGATGGTGGCGCTGGACCGCGCCCGCGAAGGCATCTCCACGCTGGAACAGGTGCTGGTGATGACCTCGGCCCATTGATCGGACCATCTGCGCCTTCGCGCGGTTGCGATCCGGGGGGTAATTGGGTTACATGGTTACATGCGTTACGACACTGCTCTGAGGTAGTAGCCTGTGTAAACCGGTAACCCATGGCGTCCACTCGACCAGTCTAGCACCATGCTCCAATACGAAGCAGCCCTGGCGCGCATCCTGGCGGCCGTGCCCGCCCCTTCATACGAAGACGTTTCCCTGAGCGCCGCCGCCGGACGCGTGTTGGCCGAGGAGGTGCGGTCGCCGATTGACCTGCCCGTCTTCGACAATTCCGCGATGGATGGCTATGCCTTGCGCGCGAGCGACGCAGCCTCGGCCAGGCCGGACGCCCCGGTGCGCTTGCGCCTGACTGGCCGGGTTGTCGCCGGGGAAGCCATGACCGGTGAAGTTAGGCCGGGCACTTGTGCGCGGGTATTCACCGGCTCGCCGCTCCCCCGCGGCGCCGACGCCGTCGTGATGCAGGAAGCAACGCGCCTGGAACCGGGCGACCCCAGCGAAGTCCTCATCCAGGATCGAGCCAAACCGGGGGAGAACGTGCGAATGCGCGGCGAGGATGTGCGGTTCGGCGCGCGTTTGGCCGAGGCAGGCGAGACTCTGACAGCCGGTCGAATCGGACTCTTGGGCGCGGCGGGATTGACAGCCGTCCGCGTGGGGCGCCAGCCATTGGTGGGATTGCTGGCCACCGGTTCAGAGTTGAGAGAGCCGGGGCAGCTGCTGGCGCCCGGCCAGATCTACGAGAGCAATCGCGTGGCATTGGCGGCGCTGCTGGCGCGGGTCGGGGCGGTTCCCCGGATTCTTCCCCTGGTGGCGGATGCGCTCGCATCAACCGGCACGGCCCTGGCGGACGCATTCAACCAATGCAATGCCGTGATAACGACAGGCGGTGTCTCCGTGGGTGAGATGGATTTCGTCCGGCGCGCGTTCGAGCAGATCGGCGGCAAGCTGGAGTTTTGGAAGGTGGCTGTCAGGCCTGGCCGGCCGTTTGCGTTCGGCCGCTACCGGGAAAAGCTGCTGTTCGGCTTGCCGGGCAATCCGGTTTCGGCACTGGTAACATTTCTAATGCTGGTGCGGCCCGCGTTGCTGCGCTGGCAAGGCGCGCTCCACGTTACGCTGTCCGCCCGGCCGGGCGTACTGGCCGAGCCGCTGGTCAATGAAGGAGCCCGCCGGCATCTCCTGAGAGTCACGGTGGACTCGGCAGGCAGGGTCTGGTCCGCGGGTCTTCAGGCCTCGCATGCGCTGAGTTCGATGGCGACGGCCAACGGCTTGGTAGATTTGCCGCCCAAAGTCACTCTGGCGGCAGGGGCAACCGTGCAGGTGATGTGCTGGGATTAAGGAGCCCTGCGACGGGTAACAGCTGGCGGTACGGCCCCGCAGCCGTGTGTGCGAGACAACGGGACCAGTCGATGTCGCCGCCGGGCGCGTCCTGCCCATCCCCCTAAAAAGGCCGCTTAGGCGCGGTAAAATCAGGCGCGCGCGGGATTACTCTCCGCTCCTGGACCTTCGGCAGGCCGGCGGTTGATCGGGTTTGTCCAACGGCCTGCGCGTTCACATCAGGCAGCGGTGATGGACCTAGCACAGGATTCAGCACGTCGTAGGCCACGTCTGTCCCATTGCGCAGAGCGGGATTGGAAACGCTGGGCAATCCCGCGGATGGCTTCCCGGCGGTTGGGGCTGGACCAGCCAGCGCCAGAGCCGGATCTAACGCGTTAGCCGCGGTGGGCGGGCGCCAAGTCGGATCCACAATGGTACGGTATTCGTCCATGAGTCGCTTGTGCTGCAATACCTGGTCTTTGGACCGTTCCTTGCGCGCGAGGCCGAATGGATCGGAGAGACTGCCGAGGCTCGAATCCTGGCCAAAAGGGCTCTCGCTCTTGCCCGATTCGAAAACTTTCATCAGCGCTTCCGCGCTTTCCTTGAGCCCGCTGGGCAGGTCCATTTCGTCCTTCGCCGAAGCGGCTTCAGGCGCGTTTGGCTGCCAGGAGGGGCTGAACCGCTCGTTGTCTTTCTCCAAAGCAGGATTGACTCTTAGGGCCTGCTCGCGGACCAGGCGCTGATAGTAGCGCTCCATCGGCAGCAATTCTTCCTTTGTGTGCGATCGCTCCTCGGACTCAGGCGTCTTAAGAATCTGTTCGACCGTCGGCGCGGCCAGCAGGTCTTCGGGAGTCATGAACACCCAATCCTTGCGGCGTTCGAGCAATTCCTTGACTCGTTTGCTCTGGATGGCCGATGGGGCGAGCGTTCGGCGGAGTGGAGCCGCCACGCCATCCAGTGAACTCTTGGGCGTGAAGGTCTGCAACGGCTTGTAGAGGTCTTCCTCCAGGTGCTTCAGCCCGTCCTTCTTGGTCGCCAACTGCTGGAGATTGGTCATGACCTCGAAGCTCTTCGGCTCAGAGAATTCAATGCGCCGGCCTTGCTGCCGGCTGCCCGCGTACGCAGTGCACACCGCCGCGGCACCCAAGGCAACCACACTCAGGCCCAAGCCGCATCGAAGAGTCGAACGCATGACACTCATGCTGCAAGGAAATCGTAGCCCCAGACGGAGCCGTCGTCAAAGCTCAAAACCGGTTGCGTCACAGCTCGCTGCTGTCGTCCGAGCCGCCAACGTCAGCGCAGATCCCGCGTTTGGAGTCGGCGATGAAATCCAGCATCACCCTGGCGGGCGCGCCGGAGAATTGGCTGCGGGCCTCGGCCACGGCTGCGCGCAGGCTGCGCCGTTCGCGGAAAAGCGCACGGTAGAGCTGCTTCAACTCCAGTCGCTCCGCCGGCGACATACCGGCCCGCCGAAGGCCGACGGTGTTCAGCCCACAGATGCCGTTATGGCCACGCGCCACGGTATACGGCGGCAGATCCTTACTGATGGCCGTACCACCTTGCATCAGCGCCAGCGTTCCCACGCGCACGAACTGGTGAATGACACAGTTGCCGGAAATAAAGGCGCGGTCGGCCAGCGTCACGTGTCCTGCCAGCAATGCCCCGTTGGCCAGAATCACCCGGTCCCCCAAGCGGCAGTTGTGCGCCACGTGCGAGTGGGCCATGAGGAAGTTATGCGACCCAATGAGGGTCTCTTCCGCTGTCTGGTTCGAACGGTGGACGGTGACGTGCTCTCGGAAGACATTATGGTCGCCAATTCGCAGCCGAGTGGGCTCGCTGTTGTATTTCAGGTCCTGCGGCGCCTCGCCAATGACACATCCGGCGTAAAAGTGGTTGTGGGCACCAATAGTCGTCAGACCCGTCAGATAGGCCTGCGGGCCGATGACACAACCCAAACCGACCTCCACGCCTTCATCAATCACCGTGTAAGGTCCCACCCGAACCGTCGGGTCAAGCTTGGCCCGGGGATGAATGATGGCGGTCGGATGGATCACGAACAGAAGGGTAGGGCATATACCTGCCTTGCCAAGCCAAAAGGCGCGCGCCGTGATCCGTTATACCTATCCGGACACCCACCTTCGCCAACCAGTAGCACGTAATCGAAACATTGACGCGTTGGTGAGTACCCTGTGGATCTCCAGTTCGCCTTTCCGTCATCTCCACCCACGGCAACGTTACCGTTGCGCTGCAATCTGGAGGTTATTGACAAATCTCTGCATTTGAACCCGTTCTCCCGCACTGCTGGTTACCTACGTTCCTCCCCTTGGCCAGAATCGAATCCAGAAGCGCTGCGGGGATTGGATGAGGATCTCTCGCAGGAGTTCCTCCATGCTGGCGGCTTCAGGTTCATGCAAACGGCGGGCGAGAATCAACGTGACCAGGAAAGCGATGGCGGCAGCGGCGAAGAAGACGGTGAACCGGTTCCACGAGAGACCCAGCCAGATTGGGGAGCGCGCGCCGACGGCGTCAATGAGCAATCCCCAACCGATCGGTGCGAGGCCGAGGGTGACGTTTCCGATGGTGGAGTAGATTGCAAAGAAGTGGTTGCGGCCCATTACGGGGATGACGGCCATGGCAAGGCGGGTGTTGGCCATTTGGATTAACGCGGCCAGCAGGCCCATCAGGAACTGCAGCAACAGAACGCTGACCAGTTTCACCGGCAGGACGCCGCCGGACAAAGTGATCCATCCCCCAAGCACCGCCACCCAACCGGCGAAGCAGAAGCTCAACACAGGTTTGCTGCCGAGGTGGTCGAGCCGTGAGCCCAAGAACCAGAGGCTGCTGAGGCCGCCCAGGAAGGCGCTGGAGTTGACAAGTAATATCTGGCCCTCGGACATGCCGGTTTGGCTCTTGAGAAAGGCCACGACAAACGCTGTCAGTCCGCCATAAGCGATCGAGAAGGCCACGAGCGTGCGCAGCAGCTTCTTGAAAGGGGCATAGCGGATCATCTCCACCCAAGGCACGCGGCCCTTGGATGCCCGCACTGCCTCCGGCATCTCGGCGTCCGGGATGCGGTTCAGGAACGCGAGGCTTACGGCCCCCATGACGGCGCTGAAGGCGAAGAGGGCTGCAAATTGCCAGGAGCGCGTCTGGCCGCTGAGACAGGCACCGGCGATAAGGAAGGTGATGAGGCTGGCGCAGTTTTGCACCGCGGCGTCCCGGGCCAGGTACTTGCCGCGCAGGGGGGCCGGGACCAGGGCGGTGATCCAAGGCAGCCAGGCGCAACTGGAGATGCCGCGCGAGAGGTTAAAACCGAACAGCAGCATGAGCATCAGCGCCAGCCGGGTCTCGGGTCTGAGGAAGAAACCGCTTAGCGGCACCAGCGCCATGGCGAAGATGAACATGACCCGGATGCCCCACCCGGCATAGACAAAGCGTTTGAAGCCGAGCCGGGGGATATGGTTGGCGGCGGGGATTTGGAAGATGACTAGCAGAGGCATCATGCCGGCGATGATGCCGAGCACAGTGGCGCTGGCACCCAGGCTCCTAGCGTAAAGGACCATCGGGCTATTAAGGATGATCTGGTAGGAGAAGGCGTTGAAGACCGAAAACAGGTAGGCATGGTGCAAGCCGGGCGGGAAGACGGGCGCGCCCATCCCTGCCTGGTTCAATTTGTCTGTTGGGTGTTCAGCCATGCTGCCAAGTCCTGCTCCTGCCATTCAATCACCAGACCCGCGGGGCGTCCATGTCGGAGTTGGCCAGGATGTTATGAACACGCGCCAAGCGCGCAACTGGAAGTGTGCCGGGCCGAGTTTCAGCACCAGCTGACCGCATCCCCGGCGGCTCGGCGCGGGCGGGTCTGACTCTAGCTCCTGCGTGCGGCCAAAAGTCGCGCGCAGGGATCCGCGCTAAGCGCGCGGCGGGAGTTTCTTCTCCACCTTCGTTTTTTCCAGCACGACGTAGCGCGGCAGGCCGGCTTCGACCGGGAACTTGACCTCGCCCTCGACCAATGGCCGGGCGTAAGCAACAAACTTCTCGTTGGGCAGGTAGCCGTCTTCGCTGATCCAGTCGCGCGGGATGAAATGCTCGACGTTAGCAATGTCAGCCAGCGGCTGGAGGCCGGTGCTCCACTTAACCGAGCCGTCGGGCTGCGCTTCCCGTACTATCTTGACCATGTAACCGCTCTGGCCGGCAACGGCTGCCTTGACGGCGGCTTCGCCGCAGGCAAAGGCGTTGGAGGCATCGGTCAGGCTCGCGCTGTGGGCCGCCGCGCGCTGGGCGTAGCCGAGCAGCACGGTGCGGGTCTTGGTGTTGAGCCTGCCTTGCACGAGTTCTTTGAGTTCTTCCGCCGCCCCTGCCAGCACGGGGTGGCCAAAGGCATCCAGCCGGGTCTTGTCGGCGCCGACCTCGTGGCCAGTGGGGTCCTTGATGCCTTCGCCGACAACCACCACGCAGTACTTGTAGGCGGCCACTGTCTCCTTGACCTTGGCGAGGAACTTCTCCTCCTCGAAGGGCAGTTCGGGCAGCAAAATGATGTGGGGCGGGTTGGCCGAGTGGCCACGCTTGGCCAGGACGGTGCCAGCGGCGATCCAGCCTGCCGAACGGCCCATCACTTCGATTATGCAGCAAGAGCCGTCGTCGGTCGCCATGCTCCCCACATCGAGGCCGACTTCCATGACGGTCGTCGCGTTGTACTTGATCACGGAACCATAGCCGGGGCAGTTGTCCGTGTGAGGCAGGTCGTTGTCAATGGTCTTGGGCACGCCCATGACTCGCATCACGTAACCGCGCTTGATGGCCTCTTCATGGATCTTGTGCGAGGTATCCTGCGAGTCGTTGCCGCCGATGTAGGCAAAGTAGCGAATGCTATGCGCCTCGAAGACCTGAAAGAGGCGGTCCATATCCCGGGCGGCCTGCTCTGGCTTCTTCTTGAAATCAATCTTGTAGCGGCACGTGCCCAACGCGGCGGCGGGCGTGTATTTCAGCCCGTCGATGGTCCGAGCCTTCTCGTCGTTAATGTCCACCAGTTCCTCGTTGAGGATGCCAAGGATGCCATTGGCGCCGCCGTAGATTTCCTCAATGCAGTCATGCCGTCCTGCTTCCTGGATGACGCCGGCCAGACTGGCATTGATGACGGACGTCGGCCCGCCAGATTGTGCCACTAACAAGTTTCCGTTTAGCTCTGACATAATATTTTAATTAATTCGGTAGTTACGCTGACCCCATTTAGTCCTGCAACTTTGGAAGCCCTTCCCAAATTGGGGTGCCACCCTGCCAGCGAACCGGACAACTGTCAAAGAGGAAATCGCATGAAATTACCTGCCGCGAAGAAGCCCGGGGCCTCAGCGAAGGCAAGGCGGGCAGTCCTCTGCACGGTGTACGGATGGTCTGACGTGTTTATGAGCGGCGGTTCGGAAACAGCAGCTTGGCAACGCCTCGTGGTTTTCACTCTGTCGCCGGCCTGCCGACTGAGTGCGACTGAGTTTCCGATTGCTTTCCAGCCCGGTATTGTCCTTCATTCGCGGACGCGGCCAGCCATGAAGTGTTTTGACGCATACTACAACCGCCTCCCCAAAGCCGAGCTCCACTGTCATCTCGAAGGTGCCATCCGGACGGCGACGATCATTGACATCGCCCGCCAGCACGGGCTCAAGCTGCCCGCTGACGATGAGTCCGCGCTGAACCCCCACGTCAAGGTCTATGACCAGCTCAAGGATTTGGGGGCTGTGCTCGAGGCGTTCCGCATTGCACAATACAGCATCGTTTCCCCGGAGGCGGTGGAACGCATTGCCGACGAACTCTTCGAGGATGCAAACGCGCAAAACATCAAGCTGCTGGAGGTACGCTTCTCGCCAGATTGGGCGTTTAGCGGCCACCGGCTGGATTGGGACGAAGCCCTGGCGGGCATCTTGCGGGCCAAAGAGCGCGCCGTTACCCGCTTTGGGATGGCGGTCGGCTTGATCGCCATCACCTCGCGCAGTCTGGGGGCCGGCTCCTGTGAGAAGACGGTTGACTGGGCCGTCCGCTGGAAAGGCCAGGTCTGCGGCATTGACCTGGCGGACACCGAAACCGCACACTCCATCGGCGAATTCGTGCGCCCGGTCCTGAAGGCGAAGGAAGCCGGGCTCAATGTGACGGTCCATTCCGGCGAGGACACGCCCGCCTCGGCGGTGCTGGAGACCATTCACGCCGTCAACCCGGACCGGATCGGGCACGGCACACATGTCATCCACGACCCGGCTGCGGTGGAGTTGGTCAAGGAGTCCGGGGTGACGCTGGAGATGTGTCCGTGGAGCAACTACTTGACGAACTCCGTCAGGCGCATCGAGGATCATCCGCTCAAACAGTTGTTCGACCGGGGCGTGCGGGTCACCATCAACTCCGACGACCCGGAGGTGCTGGATACGAACCTGAACAACGAATACCGCATCGCCCACGAAATCCTGGGCCTGAGCCTGGAGGACATCGCCGCGTGCAACCGTTGCGCGGTGGAGGCCTCGTTCATTCCCCAAGCCGAGAAGCAGGCCGTGGTTCAGACGTATTTCCAGTGACCAGCCAGCGGTCGGCTGAGGGGCGCGGAGTTGGTGAAGTCGCAAGCTGCCGACACCCGCACTATTCCCGAATGCACGATTTGTGCTTGGCTGCGCGATTCCCCGGCGGGCGACTTGCGCTGGCGCACCTATCGTGCGAATGGTGACACAGGAGCCGGCAGAAATTACGCAAGGCCGATTCCATGCAAATCACAATAGAATGAACTCGACCATGATGACGCGCAGACAAGCCTTGAAGACAACCGCACTGGCGTCCGTGGCCTGTTCTACGGTCGCGGTCTTGCGCAGCGTGAAGGCTCAACCCGCGCCAGGACCGGCTCCGGCGGCAGGACCATTTACGTTGCCGCCGCTGCCTTACGCCTTTGACGCGCTAGAGCCTCACATTGACGCGCTGACCATGCAGATTCACCACGACAAGCACCATGCGGCCTACGTGGCGGGCTTGAACAAGGCCGCGGCCGAGATCCCCGCCATCGGCAAGCAGCCGGTGGAGAAGTTGCTCAGGGACTTGAACGCCGTGCCGGAGAAGGTGCGCACCGCGGTCCGCAATCATGGCGGCGGGCACTATAACCACACGTTGTTCTGGCAAATGATGAGAAAGGGCGGCAGCCAACCTTCGGGCGAGCTGCTCAAAGCTATCGAGAAGCGGTTCGGGAGTCTTGCCCTTTTCAAGGACGCCTTCACCAAGGCGGCTTTGGGTCAGTTTGGCAGCGGTTGGGCCTGGCTGGTCCTGCGGGCCGACAAAAAGTTGGAGATCGAGCCGACCCCGAATCAGGATTCGCCGATCAGCCAAAGCCGGCTGCCCTTGCTCGGGGTTGATGTCTGGGAGCACGCCTACTACTTGAAATATCAGAACCGCCGGCCGGAATACGTGGCGGCGTTCTTCAATGTGATCAACTGGGACTTCGTCTCCGAGCGCTACCAGAAGTCGCTCGACTGAGGCAACGCCCGTCAGTTACCTTATCTATTCATAGTAGTGCCGGCCAGGGCCAACTGACATTGGCGGCTACAATTCCTTCATCCGCGCCTTGTCGCTTCCGTGCCGCCGGTTCGACTTTCAAATCCGCGCCAAACCGGCTACTTTATCACCCATAGACACTGCCGCCATGAGCAGCACGACCATTTACTACTTCGACAATAACGCTACGACACGTGTGGCACCAGAGGTGGTGGAGGCAATGCTCCCTTTTCTGCGCGATTACTGGGGCAACCCGTCCAGCACTTACACCTTCGGGCGGCAGCTTGGCAACCATCTGGACGAAGCACGGGCCAGGGTCGCCGCGCTGATCAACGCCGAACCCCGGGAGATCGTCTTCACCAGTTGCGGCACTGAAAGCAACAACTCGGCCATCCAGAGCGCCCTGGCCACGCAACCCGACAAGCGCCACGTCCTGACCACCGCCGTCGAGCACTCCGCCAACATCAAATGCTGCGAACTCCTCCAGAAACGGGGTTACGCTGTTACCTTCCTCCCCGTTGCCTCGGACGGAGCACTCGACCTCGAGCTGCTGGAAAAGTCCATTCGCGCCGACACGGCCATCGTCTCGGTCATGTGGGCCAACAATGAGACCGGCGTCCTGTTCCCCATCCGCGACATCGCCGCCATTTGCCACCGCAAAGGGGCCCTGTTCCACACCGATGCCGTCCAGACTCCGGGCAAACTCAAGATTGACGTGCGGGAACTCGACGTGGATTTCCTCTCGTTGTCCGCGCACAAGCTGCACGCGCCCAAGGGCATCGGGCTGCTCTACCTCAAGCGCCGGGTCAAATACCAGCCCTACATCGTCGGCGGCGGGCAGGAGCGTGGACGGCGCGGCGGCACCGAGAACGTCGCCAACATCGTCGCCTTTGGCCGCGCGGCGGAACTGGCCCGGGCGAATCTCGACGAGGAGAACACCCGCGTTCGCGCCCTCCGCGACAAGCTGGAGGCCGGCATCCTGCAAGGCATTCCCGGAACCGCGCGCAACGGCGCCCGAGAACCGCGCCTGCCCAACACCAGCAACATCGCCTTCGAGGGCGTCGAGGCGGAAGGCATCCTGATGCTGCTGGACCAGGCGGACATCTGCGCTTCGAGCGGGTCGGCCTGCACCACCGGCTCGCTCGACCCGTCGCACGTGCTGACCGCGATGGGCTGCGACGCCGCGCGCGCGCGAAGCAGCATCCGCTTCAGCCTGAGCATCTACAACACGGAGGACGAAGTGGAATACGTGCTCCGACATCTGCCCGGCATCATCGCCAGACTCCGTGCCGGCGCGCCCGCCTAGTTTGCCTGGCCCCTCCCGCTCCCGTCGCGGTTTAGCGCGGCCAGGGCCCCCAGGATGCGCTGCCAATGGGTGCCGTGCCAGAAGAGCTTGTCGCAGCGAGCGCAGATAAAGTATTCGTCGCGCCAACGAAAGGTGCGGGGTGGTATTCGTTCGCGCAGAGCTTCTTTGGCAACCGGACGCAGTTCACCGCCGCAACTCATGCAGCGTGCCCCGCGCAACGTGAGGTCGAATTCGCGGATTACCAGCACCAGTTGCTTTGCGATGCTCAGCGTCGGCGGAAGCCAGAAGGAAGGAATGATCTCGTCCCGCAGAAGGCGACGCTCCATCAACATGCCATCGGTAGTCAGGACAGTGGCGGAGGTGGCTTGTGCTTCGCGCAGCAGCTCGTCGTCGGCGATGTCCGGCTGCCAGTGGGCATCGTAGCCCGCAGCCCGCAACCACCGGGCCAGGCCGCCCAGGCCGGCATCGCACAGGAACAGGTACGGGATGGGCGCAGGATCCGACCTCGGAAGAGGCCTGCGGGCGGCGAGTTGTTCATACACCCGGTCCAGGGCGTCAGCGAGAGAGATTTCGTCGTGCGCGCTCAGGTCATGCGCTTTCGCGAGCAGCCACTGGACACCCTGGTCCAATCGCCGGGCCCGCGCCTGGCGCAAGCGCCTGCGAAACCGGGCTTCGTAGCCTCTGCGAATACGGCTCACGCTCGCAGTGTAGCCGCAAAGCAGCACGGGGAACGCAAAATCTTCGCTTCCTTCGCGCCAGCTGTGGTAAAAAGGGCTATGAAGTGGTGCTTGAGAGCGGCAGTGATGGTGCTGGCGCCGGCGTTGTCCGCCGCGGATTGGCCCCAGTGGCGCGGGCCCGGTCGCGATGGAGTCACCTCGGAGCAGGTCAGCGCGCAGTGGTCCGCCGAGGGGCCCAAGGTGCTTTGGCGGGCGTCGGTTGGCACGGGGTTCTCCTCGATCTCCATCAGCGAAGGCAGGGCTTACACACTGGGCAACACGAACGATCAGGACACGGTCTGGTGCTTCGAGGCCGATAGCGGAAGGACGCTTTGGCGACACACATACGCGGCGAAGCTTGGCCCGCAGTGGTACGAAGGCGGTCCCGGGTCAACACCCACTGTCGTTGCCGGCCGGGTGTTCACGATCAGCAAGTGGGGGGACGTGTTCTGCCTCGACGCGGTCAAAGGTGACGTCATCTGGCAGCGTGATTTGCGCCAGGCCGACTTCAAGCCGAACCGCTGGGGTTTTGCAGGCTCGCCGCTCGTCTGGGGCGACAAAGTCATTCTCAACGCCGGGACAGCGGGCATCGCGCTGGATCGTGACACAGGCCGCGTCGTGTGGTCCAACGGCACCAACGTTGCCGGCTATGCCAGCCCAACCCGTTTCGCTTCCGGCGGGCGGGAGTGTGTGCTGATGTTTGCCGCCAAACACCTCGTCGCCCTGGACCCGCAGAACGGACGCGAGCTGTGGCGACAGTTCTGGGAGACGGACTGGGACACCAACAACGCGGACCCGCTGGTGCACGGCGGGCGCATCTTTATCTCCAGCTTCAGCCGCGGCTGCGGTCTGCTGGCCGTGCGCGAAGGCGCGACACGGTTTGTCTATACCAACAATGCGATGCACATGCATCTCAGCCCCGGGGTGGTGCGGGGAGACTATCTGTATGCGTTCAGCGGCGAGGCCAAGCGGGACACGGACCTGCGCTGCGTGCACTTGCCGACTGGCGAGTTGAAATGGGCGAGCAAGGACCCCACGTTCGGCTCGTTAATCCTGGCCGGGGACAGGTTGATTGTGCTTTCCGACAAAGGCGAGTTGCTGATGGCCGAGGCCTCGCCGGACGATTTTAAGCCTCTGGCGCGGGCCAAAGTGCTGAGCGGCCTGTGCTGGACACCGCCGACGCTGGCCAACGGTCGGCTCTACGTCCGCAATGCGCGCGGGGAGGTGCGCTGCCTCGAACTCCCCTCACGGTGACTTGGGGTTGGGCACCCAGGGCAGAATGATCTTCGAGGGGTACACCTTGCCGTGACGGATGGTCTGGTGGGCGACGACCAGTCCGGCGTCGGCGTTCTGGTCCGCGGCGGTGTTATGGTTGCGGTCGTAGCTGGGGAAGTCGGAACTGGTAACATCCAGGCGGATGCGATGCCCGGGCAGGAAGGCGTTGGAGGTGGGACCCATGTGGATCCTGTATTTCACCACTTCGCCCGGCTTGATTAGTTTGGGTTTCGCCACGCCGTTCCGGTAACGGGCGCGCACCAGGCCCATGCAGGCATCGCGGGCCATGCCGTCGGGAGCCACATCAATGAGCCGCACCACCCAGTCCGTGTCCGGCGCCGAGGAAACCGCGTACAGTTCGACTTCGGGCAGGCCCGTGACTTCGACCCGCTCGGCCAAGGGCTCAGTCTGGTAAACGAGAATGTCCACCCGGTTGGAGAGCCGCCGCTGGTCGCTGGCACAGGTAAAGTTGCCCGGCAGGAAAAGCGTGGGGACCGGATCCTGCGGGTTGTAGGTGTATTCGTCCTGGCCGTCGGCGGCCGGACGCCGCCAGGCGAGCTTGCCATCGCCGGCGGGCGTGTTGGCCTGGCCATCGCTCGTGAGGTAGAGCGTCTTGGGGCGTGTCCGCCTGGGAGGCCACGAGACTTCGTCGCGCCATTGGTTGTCGCCCATCACGAAAATTCTCACTGGAGCCTCGCGGTCCACGCCGTTGGGCTTGCCCTTGAGCCAGTAATCAAACCAGCGCACATCCAGCGCATCCAGGTTCAGGTCGGCCGCGGGACCAAAGTCAATGTTGCCGAATTTCCGGCCGCCGGGCGGGAAATGGGCCCACGGTCCTACCACCAGGCGCGACCCCTTGCGCGCTGCCTTGGTCTGGCCGTATTTCACGAGCAACTGATAGAGCCGCATGTTGCCGTGTGCGTGATCATACCAACCCACGACCTCGAGGTTGGGCACCGTGACCCGCCGGCAGGCTTCGTCCAGCTTCCAGGGATCGTAGGTCGGGTGCTGCAGCCAGTGACGCAGATAGGGCATGTCGTCCTCGAAGACTTGCTGCGGCAAATCCAGCCACGGAAGGAAATGCAGCCACTGCTGGCCTTCCCCGCCGTCCCAGAGCGCGGAGGCCTCGGCTTCGGTGTGTGTGCCGGCCCGGTTGGCCCGCCGCCGCACGTCGGGCATCAGCGTTACAATGGACCAGCGAAGGCGCCGCCCCGGCCGGATAGTTCCCGGCCCCTCGATTTCCGGGTAGGTGGCCGGAATGCTATGTGCCGACATGGCGCCCAGAGCCGGCGGCTGCAAGGCCGCCAGTTTCCACTGGTAGTACCCGCCGTACGAGAAGCCGATGGTTCCGACCTTTCCGCTGGCGCCGGGCAAACTGGCCGCCCATTGCACAGTGTCATAGCCGTCCTCGGCATCATGCGTCTCCGGACGCAGCCACGACTCCCAGGTTCCATCCGACGCATACCGCCCGCGCACGTCCTGGCAGACGACGATATAACCGCCCTTCACATACTCCACGAACTGTTTCTTGTGCTTGCCGTAGGGAGTCCGCCACACCAGCACCGGGTAGGGTCCCCCGCTGTCGGGCCGATGCACGTCGGACCGCAGCACGACGCCATCGCGCATCACGGTCGGGACGTTGGTTTCGATGATGACCCTGGGCTCGCCCGCCGCCGCACAAACTACGGCGAGCCAGCTCAGCCACGGACTTGCTGCTCGCAGGCTCTTCATGTTCTTGCCTCACACTCCCAATGTCACAGGTCCTTGGCCAGCCAAAATACAGTTCATCGGCATATTCCCCCTTGTGCCCGTGAGCGGTTCATCACAATTCTCCGGCAATTGCCAACGGTGGTCTTCGCCCATTCAACCCGGATGGGCACCCCCGACCTCCACTGTCCAAATTTTGGACAGTGAGGTTGCCTGGCTGCACTTTCCAGTCCCCGCTGACACCGGCACCTTTGGCTTGAGTTTACGATGACGGCACGGTGGTGCCCCGGTGTGTATCCCATGGGGAGCGATCCCCATGGGATACACACCGTAGCCAGACCGCACTGCCAAGCCATCCTCCAGCCAGTCGCAAGCCAACGCCAGCGTGTGACTGCCATAACGGCGGCATCACCCGTCTGGCGGTCGTGCTGGAGGCAGGAGGGGGATTGCCTGCCGCAGGGGTGCAGGTTGCGGCGCGCAGAGGACTACGCGCTCTGCCCGTGCACGAAGCACTGTTTTGGGTCAGGCCGGGACGAAAAACAGGCGCCGCTGTCCCCAGGCGTTCAGGGCCTTGAAACGCAGTGTGCTGCCGGTGCAGTCGCAGGTGATCTTCTCTCCAAACGAGCCGAGCTTTGCTCCCTGCGCATAGAGCTCGCCGTTGGTCACCTGCTGCGGCAGCGGCAGGCTCATGTCAGCCTCGCCCTGGACCCAGATTTCCATGCTGGCTCCCCCGGGCACGCGCCGCTGAGGCAGGACGGGAGCCCAGGCGACCAGCGCCATCGGTGCGCTCGCAAAGGCGAATTCCCGTCCGTCAATGGCGATCTTCTGGCACTCGTAGCCCGCAAATGCCCCTAGCGTCGCCTGCTGCATGCGGAAGGCCACCGCCAGCTGGCCTTTGTAACTGACCAGATGCCCGTTAACCCGCAGCTCTTGCAGCTCCAGCGCGGCCGAGGGCAAGGGGTTCTTCGCGAGAATCTCCTGGTCCCGCTTCGCATCCCGATGAAAGCCGCCGGGCCAGCTTTCCACGTGCGCGCGGTAATGCGCGGCGAGCACGGTGGTGCCATTAGGGAAACTGCACGCGACGAAGTCCGTCCGGCGAGAGACGACGCTTGGGTTGTCGTTATGGTTTTCGTCGGCCCCGCTCCCGGGATAGGCGCCGAGGGCCAGCAAGATCTCAAACCAGGTGCGGACTTCAGCCCCCAGCGAGGCGGCCTGGTCGTCGCGGGGGCGGAAGCC
Source organism: Candidatus Paceibacterota bacterium (assembly GCA_035452965.1). Taxonomy (NCBI): domain Bacteria; kingdom Bacillati; phylum Minisyncoccota; species Minisyncoccota bacterium. The sequence continues at coordinate 27,158 of DAOTCE010000002.1, forward strand.
GACGAAGGTCGCGCTCCCGGTCTTTGCCATCGTCCGGTGAACGCCAACGATGTCCTGTCCAACTCTCGCGACGACCTCCGGCCCCGCGTCCGGTTCGACCGGGTAGATATAGTCCACCAGGAAGTCAGTAAGGATCGTCTGTGGGGGCACCTTGGCGAGGCGCCCGGCGAATTGAACCTGCCAGCCGCCGGCGCCATGGCCTTCGAGGTCAAACCGCAGCGCCTTCACGCCGAACAGCTTCTGCCATTGAGCCTGCACGGCTTTGCCGGCGAGGTCCACGCGCGGGGGTGGGCCCGCCCAAATGACCTTGCCCCCGGCGCTGGCAAATTGGTCCAGCAAGTCCAGCAGACCCGGCGGCGGCAGCGGCTCGAACAGGACCGCCACCGTGCCGAACTTGCGCCCGGCCATTTCGATCTGGCCCTTTGCGTTCACGCGCCCGTGCTGCAGCAGCCGCTGCGGAGTCACGTAGTTGGCGTAGGCGTATTGCACCATCCAGGAACCGAAGCGCTCTTCGCAGGCGACCAGCGACAGGGGGTAGAGCATGAGCACGTCGGTATCCCGGTGCTGGCAGTCTTGCACGGCCTGAAACCAGGGCGAGGCGGATGCGCCGAAGGCATCGCACACCGCCTGGCGGCGATGAGCTGCGGCATGCGGCATGCCCCACGCGGCGGCATAGGCATAAGGGGTGCGGTTCAGGATGCCAGTCGAGCAGGCCAGGGCGATGCCGTAGTAATTGCGGTCCGACCAGCCGCCCTCGGCATGGTCGTTGCCGCCGCCGGTGAGGAAGTCGTTCCAGGCGAAGTAATCGTCGCAGGCCGACGCCGCCTGGTGGACGGTGTTGGACCACCAGAAGTCCGGCGTGTAGTCGTAACGGCGCGGCGGCCCGTGCCGGGTGCGGGTGCGCCAGAAGTCGCACGTGGGGCTCTGGGCCCAAGTCGCGTGGGCGCGGGCTTCCAGTTCGTGACCGTAGGCCTTCTCGGCGAATTGCTTGGCGCCGGCAAAGAGGCCGACCACCGTGTCCTTGAGCAACTCATAGTAGCGTCGCCGCAGGAGGAAGGTCTTCTGGATTTCCTCCGCGCTGCGCCCCAGCACATGTTGCGCCGGCACGCGCGCCTCCAGGTTGGGCAGGAACCCGTGCTGGGCGTAGGTGAAATACACCATGTATTTCTCGAAGTCCTTGAACTCCGCGCCGTAGAGTTCGGCGTAGCGGTTCGCCAGGTGCGGGGTAAGGTAGCGGAACGTGAGTTGGCCCTCGTCTTGGTGGCTGTTGTAGCCCCAGTCCTGCTGGATGTGCATCTCGTCCGCGTAAAGGCCATTCAGGGGCACCCCCGCCGCGCGGTATTGGCGCACCAGCTCCTCCAGAAACGGGCGCGCCTGCGGGCTGAAATAATCCATCTCCGGCGTGGCATAGCTCACAACCGCAAGGACACGATTCAATCCGCCGATCTGCGTCTCGCCGCGCCCACGGATGATCAAGCGCCGGGCATCGGTGCTCGGCTGCGGCGACTCCCCGACCTCGATGTCCGGGGTGGCCTTCAACTCCACAATGCCCGCCGGGTCAACCCAGTATAGATCCGTCTCGGCGAGCCGTTGTTCGCGGAAAGCGAAGAGCCGCACCCCGGTGCGCTTGAGAACGATGCTGCCCTTGTTATTGGTCCAGCGGCGCTGTTCCCAGAGGGACACTGTGAATTGGCCGGTCGCCGGATCACGGTAGCCCTCGCGGTAATGCACCCAGCGGCCCGATTCGCCGGTCTTCTCCTGATAACCTCGCCCAATCTCCAGGGGGCTCAGCAGGCTCAACTCCAATCCCAGGTCGTAAGCCTTAAGCGTTTGGCTGATCCTGGCCAAGCGCTGGAGGTAGCCCTCCGTATCCGGCAGCAACTGCCTCGATTTCCCGCCCTGTCCTTTGCGGTACTGCGTCCAGAACTCGTCGAACGCGAGAATGAGCGTTCGCGCGCCCTGAGCTTTGGCTTGCTCGCACATCTTTCGCAAGGTGGTCAGGTGCGGCGTGCTGCTCGTGCTCAGGTCCACCTCCCGGTCCGGGTCCTGCAAGTCCTCCAGTTGCTGGTCGCTGACGAGGATAATCCATGACCGCGGCAGCGAAAACGCCCACGGCCCCGGGAACGTCAGCGCCTGCTCAGGCAGGGTGGACGGTTTGGCGCCAACGGCCTCCCACGGCGGCCGTGAGGCCGAGACCGCGATGCCCAGCGCTGCGAGTCGTTGTAAGAAAGTTCTACGGGATTCGCACATAACGCCATGTGGCATATCAGATGGAGAGTTTTTGCGACAGGGTATTCGAACCGGGCGTTGGCCACAGTTGACCTTCACGGACTTTCCCGCCACCTTTCGCCCGTGCAGAACTCTGAATCTCTGCGGGACCATCTCGCCAACCAGATGCCCGCCGCGCTCGAGATGTTGCGCCAGATGGTCGGCATTAACAGTTTCACCGGGAACCGCGACGGGGTGAATCGGTTGGGCCGACTCACGGCCGAGTGCTTTGAGCCGCTGGGGTTCAGCGCAGACTACGTTCCTTCCACCACCAGGGAATGGGGCGACCATCTGGTGCTCACGCGGCGCGGGCGATCCGGGAAGGGAATCGCCATGATCTCGCACCTCGATACCGTCTTTCCACCCGCCGAAGAGGCGCGCAATAACTTTCACTGGCAGCCGGAAGGCGACCGCATTTTCGGCCCCGGCACGCACGACATCAAGGGCGGTTCAGTCATGATGTGGCTGGTGCTGACTGCGCTCCGCTCCCACGCCCCGGAAATCTTCGAGGACATCACATGGAAGCTGATCTGGAACTCGTCCGAGGAATGCTTCTCCCCCGACTTCGGCAATGTGTGTCGGGCGCATTTCAACGGCGGCACGCTGGCGGCGCTGGTCTTCGAGTCCGAAGGGCGCGCAGGCAGGACAAGCCTGATGGTCGTAGCGCGAAAAGGCCGGGGCTCGTGGCGGGCTACGGTCAGCGGCCGCGGGTCGCACGCAGGGGGCAAACACGAGCACGGCGCGAATGCCATCGTTCAACTCGGCCGCACGGTGCAGCGCATCGCGGCGCTCACGGACTACGGGCACAGCCTGACCGTTAATGTCGGCACCATATGTGGTGGGACCGTGCTGAACCGTGTCCCGCATGAAGCCGTGGCGGAGGGGGAATTCCGCACGTTCACCCCCGAGACATTCGCGCAGGCCAAGGAGAGCCTGCTCGCGCTGTCAGGCCCGGGCGAGGTGCGCAGCCCCGCGGACGGGTTTGCCTGCGAGGTCAAGGTGGAAATCCTCACCGAGTCCCGTCCCTGGCCGCGCAACCCGGGCACCGAGGGACTCTACAAGCTCTGGAAACAGTCCGCCGACGACCTCGGGCTGGCGGTAAATTGCGAGGAGCGCGGCGGCCTGAGCGACGGCAACCTCATTTGGGACGCGGTGCCCACGCTCGACGGACTTGGCCCCTGGGGCGACAACGACCATTGCTCCGAACGCAGCGCCGACGGCGCCAAGCTTCCCGAGTTTGTGGAGGTGAGCAGCTTTGTGCCGAAGGCCATGCTGAACTTCACCGCCATCCAGAAACTGTGCGGCTCCTCCTTATGAAACGACTGTCTCTCCCGCTAATGATGTTCGCGGCGCTGACCGCCGCGTTGAGTTTGGGCGCGGCGCCTGCGCCGATGGTCGTCCGGACCAACCGTGCCGACCGGCTTGAGTGGTTTCGCGACCAGGGCTTCGGCTTGTTCATTCACTGGAACCTTGATTGCCAGCTCGGGTCGGTCATCAGCCATTCGATGGTTGGAGCGACTGAAGACTACATGAGGCGCTACGTTGAGGAACTGCCGAAGACCTTCAACCCGCGCAAGTTCCATCCCGAGGACTGGGCCGTGCTGGCGAAGCTGGCGGGGGTGCGCTATGTCGTTTTCACCGCCAAGCACCACTCCGGCTTCTGCATGTGGCCCACGAAGACCACGGACTTCAGCATCAAGCACACGCCTTACCGGCGCGACATCACGGGCGAGCTGCTGCGGGCCTTCAAACGGCATGGCATCGCGCCCGGGCTTTACTTCTCGCCGGACGACTTCTGGTGGCTTTACAAGAACCAAAAGACGCTCCAGCGCAACATCCCGGACGTGCAGCCCGAGAACAACCCCGGCCTGATGGCGCACGATCTGGCCCAAGTCCGCGAACTGCTCACCCGCTACGGGCCGATTGATGTGCTGTTTTTCGACGGCCAGGGCCAGGGGTTGCGCGACCTGGCGTGGCGGCTTCAGCCCGACACCGTCGTCACCCGCAGCGCGATCAGCACTCCCGAGCAGTTCGTTCCCGGCCAAGCCAACGATCAAGCGTGGGAAGCCTGTATCACCATGGGCAAAGCCTGGGGTTACCAGCCGACCTTGGAAGACTACAAAGACGGCGGGCAGTTGATCTCCCTGCTGATTGAAACGCGTGCCAAAGGCGGCAACCTGCTGCTCAACGTCGGCCCCAAGCCTGACGGCGAACTCCCCATCGAGCAGGAGGAGCGCCTCCGTGAGCTCGCCCTTTGGATGTTCGTCAATGGCGAGGCCATCCACGACGCCCGCCCCTGGGTCGTCACGAACGAGAAAGACATCTGGTATACCAAACGCAAGGATGCCGACACCGTGTACGCCTTCGTGAAAGAGAAGGAACGGTGGAAAGTGGGCGAGTGGAAAGAACTGGTGTTGCAGTCTGTCAAGGCGACGGACCAGACCAAAGTGAATGTCCTCGGCCAGAACGACAAGGTGCTCGAATACAAAGCGACCGTCCGGCCCAAGACGACCTGGAAACAGGAACCCGACGGCCTGCACATCCGCGCTATGCGCGCCCAGCGGCTCGATGATCTGCGTCAGTGGCCTAACCCTGTGGTATTGAAGATCACCCATGCGCTGCCCGCACAGCCCGCGCCCCGGGTCCAAATCGTCAGCGTCAAATGGGATGGGCAAGCCCGCCTTGTCCGATGCGTGGGTGTCCTGGAGGCGCTCGGCGGCGCCGGCGCTGTCGAGGTTGGCTTCCAGTACCGTGACATCACGGGTCTTGACACGCACGAGCGCCGGGATAACTGGCAAACGCTACCCCTGTCCAGTCGCAGCACGCCGGGCGAATTCTCATTCGCGGCGCCCGGCCTCCAGCCTGGGCGGGCATACGAATTCCGCTCCCTGGCCCGGAACTCCCTCCTGAACGTGTTCGGCGGCGAGATCGTGCTAAAGATTCAGTAGCCGCCGCACGGCAGCCTATACCCCGCCTGCTGCGGTGTGCCTCATAAGGATGGCAGGCGGAGACACTCCTCCAGCGGTTTGGTTGGAAAGGTGTCACCTGGCCAGAAACCCGACCGCGGAGTTAGCTGCGCGCCGGACGGGAGGAACGATTGGCCGGCAGCGGGCGGAAGCGGCCGCAAGCAGTAGCTGGTTGAGTCCCGGAGTTCTTTGACTTGAGCGGGCATGCAGCGACAGATGAGCGTGCTGATTGAGCGCGTGCCCGCACGAAGATATGCAATCGGTCCCATCGCGACCGGACCGTCGTCGATAACCCGGGCGACGATCACGTTGGGGGCTTCCTCCAGGCTGCGTTCCGTGGCGTAGCGCCGTCCCGGCAAGGCTTTGCCGAATTGAGCTGCCGCTGCGGCTTCAAGACGCTGTGAGACGAAGATCAGGCTCGCGCCGGAACTGTCGGCCAGCGCTTCCCAAATGACGGGCTGGCCGTCCGAGTTGAGCGTGATCCGGACGCCCTGCACGGCTAGGCCGCCTTCGCCCGGTTCCGAAGATTGGAGGCAGGGCGCCATCGGCGAGCGCGGCGGTCCGCAGGAGTAAAACCACCAGTATGCGAGCCGCGCGTGTGCATTGCCGTGGAGCGTGACGGTGTCGGCCTGCCAGTAGACGACAGCTAGTGATGGGTTGAGACGCGGGGTGCCGTTGGAGAAACTCAACATGCCGAACCGGTCCGGCGAGGGTAGCGGTGCGTTCGCGCCGTCAACCTCCTGTATGATCAATGGTGCGAGTGTGAAGGCCAGATGGTTCGTCTCTGCTTCGGCGGGCTTGTAGAATTCAGCCAGCGCGAATTGGTTGGTTGCTCGCTGGTAGATCGCGGCCTGCCGCAAGGTGGCATCAACCGGCGTGGGATGGAGCCTGGCGCACGAAGTGACAAAACAGGCCAGGGCGGATGCCATTACCGCCGCCTTCATTTCACATAGCCGTTTTGGCGAAACCACTGGGCGGCGTCCGCGAGTGCCTGCCGGGGCGGCGTTTGCGGCAGCCCCAATTCGCGAATCGCCTTGGCCGGGCTAAAAAACATCTTATGCCTGGCCATGCGCACGCCGGCCAGCGGGGCTTTGGGCGGCAGGCGGGTGATACTGGAGATGGCTTCGTTAACATAAGCCGCGCCCAGCGCTACCGCGTAAGGAATCCGTACCCGCGGCGCCGGAATGCCTGTGATCTCCTCCAACACGGCAAAGGCCTGCTTCATGGTCCAGTTGCCCTCCGCGTGCCCGAGGATGTAACGCTCGCCCACGCACCCCTTCTTGGCCGCCAGGATGTGGCCGTGGGCGACATCGCGCACGTGCACCCAGTTGAGACCCGTGTCGAGGTAGGCGGGCATGCGGCGATTAAGGAAATCCACGATGACCTGGCCGGTCGGGGTCGGCTTCACGTCGCGCGGGCCAACGGGCGCGGTGGGATTGACAATGATAATGGGCAGGCCCTGGCGGGCCATGCGGATGGCCAGTTGCTCCGCTTGCCATTTGGAGCGCTTGTAATGGTTGACCATTTGCCCCTCGCGCACCGGCGTGACTTCGTCTGATGGCGAGACCCGCCCCCCAACGGGTTCAGGCAGGCCAATGCAGCCGACGGTGCTGGTATAGACAATGCGCTGGCAGCCGGCGGCGGCGGCGGCCTGGAGGACGTTTTGGGTGCCTTCCACGTTGGTCGCGTACATCGGCCGGTAATCCCGCAGCCAAAGGTGGTAGCTGGCGGCGACGTGAAAACACCATTCGCAGTCGTACATCAGCTCCTTGAGTTTGGTGGCATTGCTCAAGTCTCCATCCACCCGTTCGAACCTGGCCCCCTCCAGCCCTCGCAGGTCGCACCCTGGCCGCAACAGTGCCTTGACTCTATGCTCGCGGGCAGTCAGTTCCTGCACAAGGTTTGCCCCGATGAAACCGGAGGCGCCGGTGACGAAGCAGTTCATGAGGGCAGTCTAGGAAGTTCCCAGCGGACGCAGAAGCAGAAAACCCAGGCAACACCGGCCTCCGGCGCGCGGTGCCGTACAAAGAAGCAGGGACGGCTCAACACCGTCCCTGTGTCATGAGTGAAATGGATGAGGATACTACTCTGTCTTCTTCTTGCCCTTCCGCTCGCCACTCTTCTTCTCGCCGCCCTTCTTTGCCGCCGCACGGCCTCTTTCCTGGTATTTCTTGTATTGCTCTTCAGTGAGGATGCCCTTCATTTTCTTGTTAGACTCCTCCATGAGGCCCCGCATCTTCTCGCGACGCTGCTGTTGGTCCAGCGCGGTATCCCCGCGCAGTTCCTGCATCTTCTTTTGTCGTTCCTCCAACGCGGCTTTGACCTTGGGAACCTGATCATCCTTCAGATCGAGGTCCTTCTTCAATTGCTCCACGGAAGGCCCGCCCCGAAACCCCTTCTTGGCGTCGCGCTTGCCGCTATCCTGTGCGATGGCCATGCTGCAAGCCACCAGGCTGCCCAGCGCCACGGCCACAATTATACTCAGTTTCTTCATTTTTGATTGTCCTATTTACTCTATTGATTTGGTTTGTTTGCCAGCCGCCGCATTCGCTGTCGGCGGCCCGCTCATCTACTACAGGCTGATAGACGCCGCACAAGCCAATTGGTTTCACTAAAACTCGGCCTTCGGGAGCTGTCGGTCGGCGAGCCGGGCCGAAATGATCCAAACGTGGCCCAGGTAGCGGTGCAAGCAGTTGATTTACAGGCACTTCTGACTAGAATGCCCGTTTTGCGCGCAACGCAACGCATGCCGGGGTTCTGGGAAGTCGAGGGGGTAAAGTCGAGGTCCGCTGACCGGGAGGAATTCCGGGCGTGACTTTGCAGCCATCTCATGGAAGATTTCCCGCACCTATGAAGATAGCAACGGCAATTTGCGCAGTGAGTTTGGCCATGGGACTGGTTGCGTGCCAGGGCCAGGAAACGAACAACCCAAACCAGACAGAACCAAAATCGGCAAACAAGCCCGATTCCAAACAGGAGAAAAGCAGTGTGAATGTGAAGGAAGTTGCAGTGATCAAGACAACGGAAGGCGAAATGGTCGTAGAATTCTGGACCGATGTAGCCCCCAAGACGGTGGAAAACTTCAAGACCTTGGCGAAGAAGGGATTTTACGATGGCACCTGCTTCCACCGTGTCATCAAGGATTTCATGATCCAGGGCGGCGACCCGCTGACCAAAGACCCGAATATGGAAGCCCGTTGGGGCACGGGTGATCCCGGCTACAAGATCAAAGCCGAGTTCAACGAGCGCCATCATGACCGCGGCGTCCTCTCGATGGCTCGCTCCAACGATCCCGATTCCGCCGGCAGCCAGTTCTTTATCTGCCACGGCAGCCCGCGGTTCCTGGATCGCCAATACACCGCCTTTGGCAAGCTGATCAAGGGCGACGACGTGCTGGAGAAGATTGCCACCACTGCGACTCACCCCCCGGATCGGCCCAACAAGCGCATGGGCGTCGAGAGCATCAAGATCGTCGCAGCCGACTCGTTGAAGTGACCGGCGAAATGGCCGAGGCACTGGGGGCCGAGCGGGTGGGGGCGGTTGACGAAAACCAGGCCAGTTCATCCAACGATTGTGACGACTGGCCAGGATGAACTGGCGGCGGCGCTGACCCGGATGGGCTGTCCCGCAGGCAAATCCCTGGAGATGGCCGGCCAACTTGATAAGCGGGCGCGGCAGTTGTCCCAGCAGACCGGCCGCCCCTACGCGGAAGCGCTGGCGCATCTGCTTGAGTTGATGAGTCGGGGTTGGGCGGCGAAAGAAGGCAACCATTAGCAGGTTGCCGCGATGCTTCGCCTTTGGCGGACGAGCCCGGTTGGGCGGAGGCTGTGCATTGGTGTGGGCCAACTTCTCCGGCAGAGCGGCAGAGGCGACCTGGTAAAATGTGTTGCCCGCGGTAGCCGCCTCCGTTAGCCTGTCTGACAATGGCGACCTGCCGCGCAAGACGCGTTGGCAGCGGTCGGTTGATGGTTTTGCGCGGTTAGCTCAGTGGTAGAGCACTTCCTTGACACGGAAGGGGTCAGAGGTTCAAACCCTCTATCGCGCACCATTTCGTGGAGGTGCTAGCAGTGGACGCATCGGATGCGCCGCACGCTGGCCCGCTTCCCAAGGATAGAGACTTCCGTATCACCAACAATCGTGGTGCTTTTGAGGTGCACACAGGGCCACGCGCTCGATCTGCGCTAGGACCAGTGTCAGTCTGCCGCGCATAGCCACGCCGCTATCGCCGAAGCACGTAGGTTCAATGGGTGCCCCACCTTGCCCAAGGGTGTCCGGCAAACCGATGCCGGTTCAACCGGCGAAGTATCCCCGATTGCAAAACGTCCGGGTGACAGACGCCAAGGAGGTGGGGGTGGGGAACCCCGCTGAAGAAACGTTCTGTCACCCGGACTACCAAATTCACGCACAAAGCCGTCGCATCGTCAAGCCCCGCCGTGTAATAATCCAGGGCAGACGCATTAAAAGGCACGGAGGGAAGGGGTGTGCAAAATTTGCACTTGTACTTTTGGGTGACCTGTATAGATGGGGAGGATGCCAACGCATCCTGAATCGAATCATCGGCGAGAAAACAACGTAGCGTCCAGCAGTCTGGTGGCCCACTTTGGGCGGATGCCCGACCCACGGATTGATCGGCGAAAAGCGCATGACCTAGTCGATATCCTGGTCATTGCCGTCTGCACACTGCTCTGTGCCGGAGAGAGCTTCAACGACATGGAGGATTTTGGGAAGGCCAAGCGGGAGTGGTTCAAGACGTTCCTGGCCTTGCGCAACGGGATTCCTTCGCATGACACCTTTAACCGGGTGTTTGCGGCCCTGGATCCCCAGCGGTTTCTGGAATGTTTCCTGCGTTGGACGCAGAGCTTACGCCAAGCGGTTTCACAGGAGATTGTGGCCCTGGACGGCAAGGCGCTGCGCCGAGCTTTGAACCAAGGCCAGAGTACGAAGTATGTGGTCAGTGCTTGGGCCGAGAGTAACGGCCTGGTGCTGGGCCAGTTGAAAGTTGCGGATAAGAGCAACGAGATCACCGCGGTGCCGGAACTGCTGCGGGTCTTGGAGTTAAGCGGCTGCATCGTCACCCTCGACGCGATGGGCTGCTAAAAGAAGATTGCCCGGGAGATTATTGAGGCCGATGCCGATTACGTGCTGGCCCTCAAGGGTAATCAAGAGGTGGTGCATGAGGAGGTCAAAACCTTCCTGGATGCCACGCTGGCGGAGCAGCAGGCCCCACGGCCCGTGGGAGCCAAACTGTCCCCAGCCGCGGCGAGCCTGGCACGCTTGGAAACCGTCGAGAAGGACCACGGGCGCTTGGAGACGCGCCGTTACTACCAGAGTGACCAGTTGGCATGGTTTGCCGACCGAGGCAAGTGGGAGGGCTTACAATCAGTGGGCATGGTCGAAAGCCTCCGGGAGGTGGCGGGCAAAGCTACTGTCGAGCGGCGCTACTATCTAAGCAGTCTGCGGCTGGATGTCGCAACCTTTGCCCGAGCGGTGCGCAGCCACTGGGGTGTGGAGAACAAAGTCCACTGGGTCATGGATGTTTGTTTTCGCGAAGATCAGAGCCGCGCCCGGGCTGGCCATGCCGCCGAGAATTTGGCCACCTTGCGCCGGCTCGCGCTCAACTTGCTCAAACGGGAGACGACCAAGAAACGCGGCATCCGCGGCAAACAGCTTAACGCCAGTTGGGACCATGCCTATCTACTCCGCCTCTTGGGCCTTTAAATGCGTCTGCCCTGTGTAATAATCTGAGTTTCGGCCATCCGTTTTTCTACCTACGGTTTGCAGGTAGCGCATGGAATTGCATCTCCTTGCCCGGCGTTCAAACTCTACTCCAGTTCCCAGACATGGGGACGGGAAGGGCGGTCGCAAGGCTTGTTGTGGGGCCATCGGCCGTCATTCCGGGGCGCAGTCTTCGCTGGCTGCGCCTTCTTTAGCTTCAGGTTAGGTGCACGGCCGTGAGCGTCACCACGAAAAAGGCGACCCGGCTGTTACACCGGGTCGCCCCAACCCAACCCAACTAGGAAAGCCGGGCGGCGCCTTCTTACGACGGCCGCCCGAACCATGAAGGCGCAGGCTATCAACCCGCACCGGGGAGCAGTATTGGCAGATCACGTGTCACTGCGCAAGCCTCCGTTTGCAGCCTGCCTTCAGTGGCATCGCAAGCCGGCGGGCTTGGGAAGACTTGCTCTGGCCCGCAGGGTGTGAGTTATCCTGCTCCCTCGAAAGACAATATGCATGCAAATGTTGATGAGAAACTCGGCTTTATCTTTGGTCGCAGGAGCATTCGCGCATTCTTGACAACTCCGGTAAGCCAGGCGGTGGTGCAGAAACTGTTGGAGGCCGCGATGGCGGCTCCCTCGGCGGCCGCCAAAGATCCCTGGCGGTTCGTGGTGATTCGCAACCGCCGGACCCTCGCCGAGATCGCCCACGCCTTGCCCAATGGCCAGATGATTGCCGACGCAGCGCTGGGCGTGGCTGTCTGCGGCGACCTCCAAGCCGCGCACGACCAGCAGCTCAGCTACCTGCTACAGGATTGCTCGGCGGCGGTTGAGAATCTACTCCTGTGCGCCCACGTTCTCGGCCTTGGGGCTTGCTGGCTGGGGGTCCATCCCCGGGAACAGCGGGTGCAGGCGCTCAAGCAAGTCCTTTCGCTGCCAGCCTCTGTCCTGCCAATGGCCTGCATCGCTATTGGTTATCCGGCTGAGACGAAGGAGCCCCGCACCCGTTTCAACCCGGAATACGTGCACTGCGACAAGTGGTGACGGCGGGACAGCGCCCGCCCGCCGCGACTTCCCTCTAAGCCGCCTCCCGCTGCAGCCAAGTCTTGCCCAGGTCTGTGAGAGTTTCCGGCTGGAGGGTTTTCTCGAGCAGAGGAAACACGCTGCGTTCCTCAGCGTGGAAGTGCTCACGGGAAGCCCGTATGGCCAATTTTAGCAAGCGCCGGGCTTCGGCGCAGGTCTGGGCGGTATGCACGCTCCGCAGGCGTTCATCAATCTCGTGGTGATCCTGGTGCATGCGTTTCAGGTCGCCGTTGTCTGCCAGCACGTGATCCAGGGCCAGGTATGCCAGGTTGGTTTCGGTTTTGGCGTGGTCCTCCAACAACCCCTCCACGATGCTGGCCATCGTCCTGATCTCCGCCGGTGTGACCAGGCTGGGGAGCACGCGCTCAATCTGATCGAACACGCTTCGAAAGATGGTATGCTCCGCGATCAGGGCTTCGGTAATCTTCATGTTGGGCGTCATCTTAGCTGAACTGCGCCGAAGCCGCAACCGGCGAGGCGTTGCCGGGGCCGGATTTTCAGCCAAACAAATCCAGCTGCGGAGGCGGGGCCAGTTGTTTAAGCTTGTCACGGTCCTGCTGGCGGCGGGTCGCCTGGCGCACGTTGCCCTCGGGCGTGAGTTCGGACTCCTCCAGGTTGCCCAGGATTTCCTTCGCTCGCTCCAGGACGGCCCTGGGCACACCCGCCAAGCGCGCCACCTGGATGCCGTAGCTCTTGTCCGTGCCACCTTCCACGATCTTGCGCAGAAAAACGATCTGCTCGTGCCACTCGCGCACGGCGACATTTAAGTTCTTCAGTCGCGGCAGCCGCCCCGCCAACTCGGTCAGCTCATGATAATGCGTCGCGAAGAGCGTTTTGGCGCCGACCTGGTTGTGCAGGTGCTCGACAATGCTCCAGGCCAGGCTCAGGCCGTCAAAGGTGCTCGTGCCGCGGCCGATCTCGTCGAGTATAATCAGGCTCCGGGGCGTTGCGTTGTTGAGGATGTTGGCCGTCTCGCACATTTCCACCATGAACGTGGATTGTCCGCGCGCCAGGTCGTCGCTGGCCCCGATGCGTGTGAAGATGCGGTCCACCAGGTCAATCCGCGCCTCCGCCGCCGGGATGAACGACCCGGTCTGGGCCAGCAGCACCAGGAGCGCCACCTGGCGGATATAAGTGCTCTTGCCGGCCATGTTGGGGCCGGTGATCAGGGCGATCTGTGTCGCGCCGTCCAACCGCGCGTCGTTCGGCACAAAGCGCTCCTCGCTCAAGTTCTGCTCCAGCACCGGATGCCGACCTTCGCGGATGAACAAGCCGCCCTCGTCGCCGACCTGTGGGCGGCAATAGTTGTGGAGACGCGCCGTCTCGGCGAAGGACCCCAGGACGTCCAGTTGCGCCAGCGCCGCGGCCGTCTGCTGGATCGCCGCCAGCCGCCCCAAAACGGCCTCGCGCACACGCTGGAACAACTCGTACTCCAGCTTCACGCTCCGCTCCTCCGCCCCCAGAATCTTGCCTTCCATCTCCTTAAGGTCCGGGGTGATGAACCGTTCACCGTTGGCAATCGTCTGCTTGCGGATGTACTCCGCCGGCACCTTGTCCAGGTTGGCTTTGGTGACCTCGATGTAGTAGCCAAACACGGAGTTGAACCGCACCTTGAGGGACTGGATGCCGGTGCGCGTTATTTCGTCCTGCTGCAGTTTCGCAATCCAATCCTTGCCCCCGCGCATCGCCACGCGCAGCTCATCCAGGGCCGCATCGAAGCCGTCGCGAATTAGCCCGCCTTCCTTCACGGCCAGCGGCGGCTCTTCCACAATTGCCCGCCCAATCAATTCCACCAGGTCCGGCAATTCAGTCACGCGCCCGGCCAGTTCCTCCAGCAAGGCAGGGTGCTCCGCCTCCACGTCTGCGGACGCCCCGGGCGACGGATTCGCAAGGAGGCTCTGATCCAATTCCGCCCCCCGCACTGCGGGTTCCGCGGTTCCTGCCATCAACTCCTGCAAGGTCTGCCTTAATCCCGGGAGCTGCTCCAGCGCCAGGCGCAGGGCGATGAGGTCGCGCGCGTTGCCGGTGCCCGCGCTGAGCCGGCCCAGGGTCCGCTCCAGGTCCCGGACTTGTGCCAGTTGCGCCCGCAGTTCCTCATGGCCGGCGACCTTCTCCATGAACGTCTGTACCGCCTCCTGCCGCCGCCGAATCGGCGCCACCGCCGCCAGAGGCTGAGAGAGCCAATCGCGCAGCCGCCGCGCGCCCATCGGTGTCACGGTGCGGTTAAGCGCGCCGTAGAGTGAGGCGTTCCGGGGCGCGTCGTGATGCAGGGGCTCCAGGATTTCCAGGTGCCGCAGCGTGGTGTGGTCCAGCGCCAGGTAATCGCTCCGCTGGTAGAAGGAAATGCGGGTCAGGTTCGCCACGTCACGCCGGAGGTGTTGCGTCAGGTAATGCAGCGCCCCCCCCGCCGCCCCAATGGCCGCGGTGTGGTCCTTCAGGCCGAAGCCGTCCAGCGAGGCTACCTTGAAATGCTCGCGCACCGTGAACAGCGCCGTCTCCGGCGCAAAGACCCAGTCGTCGTAGCCGTTGAGTATCCAGCCATAGCCCGCAGCCGTTGAGTTGGAGCGGCGGGCGACTTCGGAGCGCGGACTTTCTTGTCCGCCCGATTGCCTGGGGTCGCCGGGCGGAAAGGAATGTCCGCGCTCTGATGAGGAGGAGTTCAGGGTCGGGGCGGGGCCTTCCTCTCTCGCCCCGCGCCTCGATCCCTGCAACAAGTCTCTCACCTGCCCCGCCTCTGCCGGATAGATCAGTTCCACCGGACGCAAGCGCTGGAGTTCAGTCAGGGCTTCGGCGTCCCCATGCACTTCGGTGGTCGTGAAATCGCCCGTGGTCAGGTCCACAAACGCCAGGCCGAAAGTCCGCCCCGCAGCGCACACGGCGCCCAGGAAGTTGTTCCGCTCCGCCTGGAGCATTCGTTCATCGAAGTGCGTCCCCGGACTCAGGATTTGCGTCACCTCGCGCTTGACCAACTGCCCGGGCCGCGCGTCTTCCATCTGGTCGCAGATGGCCACCTTGCGCCCGGCCTTGAGCAGGCGCCCGACGTAGGCGTTGGCAGCGTGGAACGGAATGCCGCACATGGGCACCACGCCGCGCTTCGTCAGCGCCACGTTGAGGAGCTGGGCGCCCGTCTGGGCGTCCTCGAAGAACATCTCGTAGAAGTCGCCGAGGCGGAACAGCAGCAACGCGTCCTTGGGCAGCTCGCTCTTGATGCGGCGATATTGCGCCATCATCGGCGTGAGTTGGGCGTTGCTGGCCATCGGCCAAAACCTTAGACGGGTTTGCCAGCCGCGTCGAAACGAAATTCAGTCCGGGAGCGAGTGGACCTTGCTAGGGAATCGCCAGGCGATTGGAGCCGCCCTCGGCTGTGCGGACAACGGTGCGAGGATCGCCGTTTCTGACTCCCTCAACTCGGCCGTCGCCAAAGGCGATGTATCCGCTCCGGGAGTGGATCTCCCGGGTCCAGCCAATCCTTGTGCCGTTGCCGACGGCTACAAAGCCTGCGTTTCCCGCTGCCTGGTTCGTCAGATTCCGGTCCCCGCACAGCATGCTGGAACCGTCGTCGGGAACAGCGTCAACGTTGAGGAAGTAGCTGATGTTCTTATCCGTCAACCCGCTCGTGAAGTTGGTCGGGCAGGTCCGGCTTTCTTCGTTGGGACACCAAAGGATACGTGGGGTGCCCAGTTCATTCGACACAACTTGGAAGTGTGGGAATACCAGGCCGCTGCCGATCTGCTCCAGAGTGCCCCCGTTGGTTACCGACACCTGCATGGGGAAACGATCGTCGTTGTCGATGGCCCAGGTCCTGAATGCCAGGCTGACTTGTTTCAAGCAGTTGGCACATCCAATTCTTGAGGGGCGGGCTCTGGATCTCATCAACGCAGGCAGGATGACGAAGGCCAGAATAGCCAGGATGGCGAGGACAATGAACAGGTCAACGATGGTGAAGGCACATGCCGATTTCCTCAGCGGCACTTCTCGAACTGCCCCGGCTCTCATGGCTTCATTAAAGCCGGCCAGCAGGTCTTGGCGAGAGATTTCTTGGCCGTGTCGCGTAGCGGCGTCTCGGCAGAGCGCCGCTGTTTTGGTCCAAGATCAGCGGCGCTCTGCCGAGACGCCGCTACGCAGGCTGGCCATCACCTGCGCCATCGCCAGCGCGGTCTGGGCCGCCTCCCGGCCCCGGTTGCGCTTCGGGTCGAGGCAGCGGGCGCGCGCCTG
Source organism: Candidatus Paceibacterota bacterium (assembly GCA_035452965.1). Taxonomy (NCBI): domain Bacteria; kingdom Bacillati; phylum Minisyncoccota; species Minisyncoccota bacterium. Next base: position 43,404 of record DAOTCE010000002.1, read on the forward strand.
GTCCTCGTTCTCCAGCAGCAGCACCTCGTGGATCACCGGCACCTCGTGTGCCACCTGGATCTCCATCAGCGTCCGGCTCACCGCCTCCCCGATGTGCGCGGCGTGGACGGTTTCGCCGCGAAGGATGACCCCGAGGCAGATGATGGCGCTGAAAGGCGACGCGTGGTGCGTGGTGCGTGGTGCGTGGAGGGAGCCGGCCCGGGCGAGGCGCGCCGCCACCAGGGGAATCTCGTATGCTCCCGGCACCCGCACCACCTGGACGCCTCGCGCCCCCGCGCGCTTCAACTCCGCTGCCGCCGCCCGCAGCATGCTATCCACATAGCGCCCGTTGTAACGCGAGGCCACTATGGCAAACCGCGCGTCGCCTGCCCGGAATCGTCTCGACTTGATCGGTTTCAGCATAAACAGAACGGAGCCATGGAGTGCTGGAGCGGTGGAGCGGCGGGCGGGCCGGAAAGGGCAGCACGCCAATACTCCGTTACTCGGTCACTCCGCCGGTTCACAATAGGTGTCCGAGCTTGTCGCGCTTGGTTTTGAGATAGTGCGCGTTGTGCGGGTTGGGTTTGACCCGGATTGGGACCTGCTCGACGATTTCGAGGCCGTAGCCTTCCAGCCCCACAATCTTGCGCGGGTTATTCGTCAGCAACCGAATCTTGCGAAGGCCCAGGTCCGCCAGGATTTGCGCGCCCAATCCGTATTCGCGCAGGTCCATGTCGTAGCCGAGTTTCTGGTTGGCCTCGACGGTGTCGTAGCCTTGTTCCTGGAGCTTGTAGGCCTTGATTTTGGGCGCCAGGCCGATGCCCCGGCCTTCCTGGCGCATGTAAATCACCACGCCGCACCCCGCCTCCGCCACCTGCCGCATGGCCTGGTGCAACTGCGGCCCGCAATCGCACCGCCTCGATCCGAAGACGTCCCCCGTCAAACACTCGCTGTGGACCCGAACCAGCACGTTTCGTTTCCCCGCGACCTCGCCGCATACCAGCGCCAAATGGTGCTGCCCCTCGATCTTCGATCGGTAGAGGTGCAGGTCGAAATCCCCGTATTCTGTGGGCAGCTTTACCACTTCCACCCGCTCCACCAGTTTCTCCCGCTCGCGGCGGAACTGGATGAGGTCGGCGATGGAACAGATCTTCAGCCGGTGTTTCCGGGCGAACCTTACCAATTGGGGCAGCCGCGCCATGGTGCCGTCGTCGCTCATGATCTCGCAGATCACCCCGATGGGCCGGCAGCTCGCCAGGTGCACCAGGTCCACCGCCGCTTCGGTGTGCCCCGCCCGCTGCAGCACGCCGCCCGGCCGCGCCCGCAGCGGGAACACGTGCCCCGGTTGCACCAGGTCTTCCGGCACCGCGGTGGGGTCGGCCATCACCCGGATCGTCTCTGCCCGATCGGCGGCGCTAATGCCCGAGGTGATCCCGCGCGCCGCATCCACGCTGACCTGGAAGTCCGTTTTGAACGTTTCCCGGTTCTGGTGCACCATGCGTTCGATGCCCAGTTGCTGGAGGCGTTCCGAGGTGGTGGGCACGCAAATCAAGCCGCGCCCGTGTTTGGCCATGAAGTTCACCGCCGTCGGCGTCACGAATTGGCCGGCCATGATCAGGTCGCCTTCGTTCTCGCGATCGGCGTCGTCTACTACAATCACCATCTTCCCGCGCCGCAGGTCGGCGGCGACCGATTCGATGGAGTTAAACCGCTGCGTCATATTCCAGCCAAAGGCTACCGGAGCGTTCCATAATTGCCAGCTCCAAAAACTCTCCGGTTCAGACGGTGAGGCAGGTTTCCGTCGGGCCCGGCGCCCCGGGACGAACTGGGGTCCGTAAGAGGAGTCCCCCGCTCGTGTTCCGCTTGGGGCGGGGCCGGGAGATCGCCTTGGCCTTCCTGGCTTTGCAGCGGCTGCCTGGTTTCGTGGTCGTTACCGCGACGGATGATCCGGGTATCTGCTTGCCTCGTTTCGGGCGGTTTCCCTCAAGGCCTGGATCAACTCCAGGGTGAAGGTCTCACTGCGCCTGAGGGAGTTGGCGACGCGCTCGAACGGGGTGGCTCCGGGCTCCTTGGCCGGGTTCATAATGTCGCGCTCGAAGAGCTTGTCCACGGAAGGCGAGTGCAGGCGGGCCAGTGATTCTGCCAGCTTCGGCCAGCTCCACACATTCTGGTAACCCGTGCGCTGCTGCCAGGCGTCCAACGCATCCACGAAGCCCTCCAGCGCCGTCTTGACCCCGGTGCCTGATTCCGATGTGGCCACGTAGTCGAGGAAGGCGGCCTTGAGCCGGAGCATGCACACGAGGTCCGCCACGAAGCGCTCGGGATTGTCGAACAGCAGCCCCTTCAGCGGCCCGGCTTTGAGCTGGCGGTTCGGCAGTTGATCCAGGCGATCGGCGGCGACGCGCATCGCGGCGGTGTAACCCGATTCGAGGCTCTCCCATCCCTGCGCGATCAGCTCGCCCTGGCCCGGGATCAGGTCCTCGGCGAATCGCACGAAGTCCTCGCGGGCGATGGGCTGGCCGGTCGCGCCGCGCGCGAAGGCGAAGGTGTTGGGCAGTTGCACGCAGTGGGTCTGCGCATTGCCCATGACCCCGCGCGGGCCTTGGTTCTTGCCCGCCTCGCGCGCGCCGGCCACATCAAACCGTGTCATGGGCAGAGAAGGCTCGCCCTCGATTCGGCCGTAGTTGAACGAAATGACCTTGTCCGCCACGCCGACCTTCTCGGCATACTTGAGGCCGTTGGCGATGCCCCACGGCCTGGGGTCGAACTTCTTCAGAAGCGTCAGCGCCTCCACAAACTCCTCTTCCGTGCCGTAGTTGAACTTGCCGTCCCGATACCAGCGCCCGTAGGCGGGCCAGCCGACGTGGTTCCAGTAAACCAGCTCGATGCCCGGGCGGAGGCTGTCGAACATCTTGCGGTGCGCCACCAGCAGGTTGACGAACTCCTCGTTGGTCGAGCCGGGATAGCCGCCGGGATCGCTGTCAATGATCGCCACGCCATCCACCCTCGCGAGCGGGCGGAACAGTTCCCGGCGCCGCTCGATCAGTTGGCCCAGCGCCGCCGGGTCGCCCGGATTCACCCGCGTGTCGCAGTAGAAGAAATGCCGTTTCTCGAACGGCGCTTTGCGGGCTTCCTCGTCCTTGACGCCCACATTCGGGCAGAGGGCGATGTAGACCCGCATGCCGAGTTCGCTGTGGAGCATGTCAATCACCGCGGAGATCTTCTTGAGAGCGGCGCGGTCGCTCCGGGTCAGCGGCGAGGGCATGGTTTCGAGCACCGGCCAGATCATCACCGAGTTGTAGCCCAGCGCCTTCAACCCGCCGCAGTAGCCGCGGTAATCCTCCACCTTCCACGTGCGCGCCGCATAGGGGTAGTTGTAAGGCCAGTGCTGGTGGATGTACATGCCGACGAGACCGCGCGGCAGTTCCTCCGTCCGCCCGCCGGCGCCCGCCAGCACCCCAAGCAACCACAAAGCCGCCGCCAACTTTCCAATGGACCGCACTCGGCCACCGGGACTGCCCCCCGTCACAATTCTGCTTCGCATAGTCTTCCGTCCAGCTTCATTCCTATCTACTACAGATTTGGAGTGATGTCGCGCAATTACCGGCAGATGTTGGCGCCAGAGCGCATGGGGGCCGGCGCACTCCGAAGCGCTATCGCGCTGTTATGACGTTCGTTGGCGCGTCAGCGTCGTGGAGAACCGCCGTCCTCGGGCGCCCTCATCCGTCGCTCCAACGGGCCGTTTAGGGCGCCCGGCACTTGATCGCCGTCAGGCTGCCGTCGAACGCTGTCAGGTAGGCGTTGGCGCCGTCGCAGGCGACCGAGCACATTACAAAGAGTTGAGGCGAGGCCTGGTATTGCCAAAGCAATTTGCCGGAATCCGCGGCGAGAGCTGACACGGTGCCTTTGCCGCTGCACACATAGACCACTCCGTTCTTCTCGGTTGGTGCGGTCGGGATGGCGCTGAGATGGGCGGGGACGCTCCACAGTTCCTTGCCGGAACTGTCAACTTTCACGAGGTCGCCGTTGGTCTTGCGCAGATAGACGAACTTGCCGTCCTCGGAAAGGCCGGTCGCGGAGACCCCCTTTACCGAGCCGACCGGCTCGCCGGTTTCGGCGTTGAGGATGCTCACCATCATGTTCCGGTCGGCGATCATGAGCTTGCCTTCGGCGATCACCGGCATGGCGTCGGCCGGGCTGTAGTAACGCTTGGCGCCCTTGGCAACGCGCGAGCCCTCGCCCAGTTGCTGCCAGACGAGCTTGCCGTCTTTGGCGTTCACGCAGCGAACGTATTGGTCCCAGGCTCCGTAGTAGATCTTGTCGTTCCAGGCAAACGGCTTCGACTCGACCGCGTAGGTGCCGTCCTTGTTGACCCAGGCCAGCTTGCCCGTGGCCGCCTCGAGCGCGTAAAGCCAGCCATCGTTGCACCCGAAGATCACTTTGCCATCCGCGAGCACGGGCGAGGAGTAAACCGCGTCGCCTGCGGTGAACGACCACACTTTCACGCCGGCAGTGGTGTAAGCCGAGACGACACCGAGTCCGTTAGCGGTATACACTTTCCCGCCGGACACCAGCGGTTCGGCCAGTATTTCTGCGCCCGTATCAACCGCCCACGATCCTTGGCCGGTCTTGGCATTGATGGCGCGCAACTTGCCGTCGTTCGCGCCGACATAGACCACACCGTCGGCGACGGTGGGTGTGACCTTGCTGGACGCCGCAAGGTAGGCGCGCCAGGCCGTGGGCTGGTTCGCGGGTTCGAAGAAGAACTGCGTGCTGCGCGTAAAATGCCCGCCGCCCCCGGCGAAATCCACGCGCAGGTAGTGCGCCCCGGGCAACAGCCCGCTCACGTCCGCGCTGCCGGCAGCGGTCCAGTTCGGCGCCTGGCCTGAGAGCGTTAATTCGCCATTCAGCTCATCGTCAACTGTGTAAGTGACCTTCTCGACGCTCACCTGGCCGGACAGACGCGCCGAGATGGCCAGCTTGCCGCCGCCCGACGCGCGGAAGGCGGGGGAAGTAATCGTAATGTCGGGATAGGACGATTTCGCGGGGAGCGTTTTTTCGAGGAGCTTCAAGCTCGGGGCGGGCTGGCCCACTTTCCAATATGCCGCACGCAACACGCCGCTCTTGACGGACAGGACCGCAAAACCTGCGTTCGGTCCGAAGGTCGAGCCGCCGGTGGTCTCGTCAATTCCCTCAACCACGCTGTGCACGTGGCCATGCGAATGGCCGGCCATCAGCAACACGGTGTTGTGGCGGTGCAACACGTCCAGCAGCCGGTCGTAGTCATAACGGCTGGCGAACTCGCTCCCCGGCAAGGGATGGTGGAAGAACACGAATACCGGAGTTCGGGTTCCCACCCTGGCCAGGTCCTTCTGGAGCCAGATAATTTGCTCCTCGCCGACCGATGGACGCGGGTCCTGGAACGTCGGCGTCATCAGCGCCACGAAGTGGCAACCGAATCGGTCGAAGGAGTAGTAGGCGGCCAGGCCCAGCGCGCGCAGGGACTTGAGATTGGCGCGCCACGTGTTGTCGTGGTTGCCGAGTTGGTGATACACCGGAATGGTGCAGCCCTTCCAATAGGAGAGGTAGTCCTCCCATGCCCCGCTGCCACCCCCAAACTCATTCAGGTCGCCGGTTACCAGCACGAAAGCCGGTTTGGGTGCCTTGAGTTCGAACGGCGCGAGGTCAATCTCGCCCAGGCCATGAATCCGCGCGATGGTGGCCTGGCTGTCCGGCCGTGGCGCATGGACGTCGCTGGTGTGGATAAACGTGAAGTCCGACACCGCGACGCTCGGCTGCGCCCGGCCGCACGACGCGACCATCGTCAGCAGCAGCGCCGACAAGGCCCAGGACTCTATTCTACGCCGCTGCGCGCGCCGCGGCCTTCGGATCTCAAACCAGTTCATCAACTTATCCTGATGGCCGGCCTGGAAGTCGTCAAGCCTGCGGGATGAAATCAGCCGGCTCTGGCTGACCGCTTCACGGGGCCAGCAAGGAATGCCACAGGTCGAGCATATTGGCGGGGTCGAACATTGCGGGCACCGCTGCCAACGGTGGTTTTCCGAGCTTCGCATCAATGAAACTGGGGCTTTTTCGTCTTTCGCAGTGCTTTACGTGCTTCGCCGACCTCCGGGGAGCGCGCCGGTGCTGATCCGCCGTCTCAGACGCCTTTCTTGCCTTCAGCTCCCCCGCCGGACGGGCAACGGCACCGTTAAGGTGGTCGCGCCCCGCCGTTAGCTTGTGGTTGGCTGGGCGATGGCTTGTCAATGCGGTCAGGTTACGGTGTGGTTCCCATGGGGGTCGGCCCCCATGGGAACCACACCGTAGCACCGCCATACTGTCACTGTATCGCCAAGCCAGGGGTGCCGGGGTCCGAGGGAGCTGGAGAATGCAGGCAGGCAGCATCACTGTCCAATATTTGGACAGAGCGCGGAGGGGGGCGGGGGTGCCAATCCGGTTCTGGCCGGGGAGCAATGGTGGATTCGAATTCCCTCTGCCTCGGCCGCCCAGGTTTTCCGGCTGAAAACCATGGCGTTAGTCTGTCCCAAGCCCTCGTTGTTAAGGCATTGGCAGGTCAATACCCGGGAGCAGCCAAAAGAGCCTTGCCTGAGAAGCCCGCCTTGTTCCTGGGCGTGGTTTGAGCGGGGGAATTAGCACCCTAAGCTTTAGGGATGGCAGGGCGGTTTCGACGTGAACTGCCGTCCCCCGGCGCTCTCGGCGGGAGCGCCCTACCTTCACCGACAGGTGGAACATCTTCGCAATTCGCCGAGGATTGGGGGAAATCGAACTGCCATTCGGCTTATTTCTCGGCTTGCGCACGACAGGTCGTTCTTTACATTGTCCGTCCCTTTGAGCGTCGGCTCGACCGGCAACAGATGAACTGGGCAGTGACAATTTATGAAAGACTATCAACCAGGTGACATTCGTAACTTCGCCATCGTAGGACATGCTTCGTGCGGGAAGACCATGCTCAGCGAGGCCATGCTGGCCTGCGCCGGCGTGATCAACCGCATGGGGGGCATCGCCGCCGGCACGACGGTGTCGGACTACCATGACAGCGAGCAGCAGCGGCAGATCTCGGTCCTGACCACGCTGATGCACTTCGAGTGGCAGGAGAAGAAGTTCAACATCCTGGATTGCCCGGGCTATGCGGATTTCATCAGCGAAGCGCTGGGCGCGCTGCGGGTCAGCGACGTCGCGGTCGTGGCGGTCCACGCCAACCACGGCGTGGGCGTCGGCACGGACGCCGTCTGGAAATGCGCGAGCCAGAACGGCATTCCCAAGATTCTCGTTGCCAACGCGTTCGACAAGGAGGAGACGGATTTCGAGAAAATCCTGGCGCAACTCCGGGAGCACTTCGGCGAGCGCGTCTTCCCGCTGAGCGTCCCGATCAACGCCGGCCCCGGCTTCAACCAGTTGCTGGACGTGCTGCGCAATCAGGTCACCACCTACGCGACCGACAAGAGCGGCAAGTTCACCGAAGCCCCACCGACCGGCGCCCTGGCCGAGCGGGCCAAGCAGTTGCACGGCCAGTTGATCGAGTTCATCGCCGAGTCGGACGACGCGCTCATGGAGAAGTTCTTCGCGCAGGGCGGGCTCTCGGAGGAGGAGGTGCGCGCCGGGATGCGCGCCGCCATCCAGAAGCAGGTATTCGTGCCGCTGTTCTGCACCGCGGCCGAGAGCAATATCGGTGTCGCGCGGATCATGGATTTCATTGCCAAGTATGGCCCTTCGCCGGCGGACCGGCCGAAGGCGGAGGCCGTGAATGGCGAAGGCAACAAGGTGGAAGTGGCGCTGACCGATCCCGACCCCGTGCTCTACGTCTTCAAGACGATGAGCGAGGCGCAGTTCGGCGAGCTTTCATTCTTCCGCGTCTATTCGGGCCTGGTGAAATTCGGCAGCGAAGTCCATAACACCGCCCGGCGCAGCACCGAGAAGATCGGCCAGATCTACCTGCTCAACGGCAAAACCCGCACGAGCGTCCCCACGCTTTGCGCCGGGGACATCGGCGCGGTGGTCAAGCTCAAGGACACCCAGACCGGCAACACCCTCTGCGGGGGCAAGAAGCCCGTGACGCTGCCGAAGGTTGAGTATCCCCACCCGAACATCCACGCCTCCCTCAAGAGCAACGTCAAGGGCGAGGAGGACAAGGTCGCTTCGGGGCTGGCGGCGCTACACCATGAGGACCCGACGTTCATTTACACGGTGGACTCCGAACTGCGCCAGACCATCGTGTCCGCTCAAGGCGAGCTGCATCTGGAGGTCATCGCTGACAGCCTGCGGCGCCGCTACAACGTGCACGTCGAGCTGGGTGAGCCACGCGTGCGCTACCGCGAGACCATTAAGGCCCGGGGCGATTCGAAGTACCGGCATAAAAAGCAGACCGGCGGCGCCGGGCAGTTCGCCGAGGTCTGGATGCGCATCGAACCCAAGCCGCGCGACACCGGCGTCGAGTTCACCAACTCGCTCGTCGGCCAGAACGTGGACCGCGTCTTCGTGCCCTCGGTCGAGAAGGGCGTTTTAAAGGCCTGCGAGGAAGGCATCCTCGCCGGCTACCGCGTCGTGGATGTGAAGATTGACTTTTACGACGGCAAGATGCACCCGGTGGACTCCAAAGACATCGCGTTCCAGATCGCCGGCTACTTTGGCTTCAAAGAGGCCTTCGCCATGGCCCGGCCCTGCCTGCTCGAACCGATTCACCTCGTTGAAATCCGCATCCCGGACGATTGCATGGGCAAAGTCATGGGCGACCTGTCCAGCCGGCGCGGCAAGATCCAGGGCATGGACATGGAAGGCGGATTCCAGTTGATCAAGGCGCATGTCCCCGCCAAGGAGCTTTACCGCTACTCCAGCACCCTGCGCTCGCTGACCGGCGGGCGCGGCATGCATGCGGAGTCTTTCAGCCACTACGAGGAAATGCCGCGAGAGGCCGAGCAGAGGGTCGTCGAAGAAAGCAAGCGCGCCAAGCAGGCGCAGCAGGCCGAGTAAGCGCCACCGGCGCGCAGTTCGCTCTTGCAGTGCGCCTGCGCCGGTCGCATGTTGCGGCCTATATGAAACTACTGGCTACCTTTGCCTTCGCCCTTTGCCTGGCCGGCGCAGCCGTCCAAAGCCGCGCCGATGACACCAATGCCACCACTGTCACCATCGGGGCGGCGCAAGCGGCGGATCACATTGGCAACCAAGTCACCGTCACCGGTGTCGTTGCCCAGGTCAGCTTCAGGCCGGGCCTTGTCTTTCTGAACTTCGACAAGCCCTATCCGAACAACTCGTTCACCGCACTCATCCGGAGCAAACGCACCAATGATTTTGAGAATCTCCCGGCCCTGAAGGGCAAGGCCGTTGCTGTCAAAGGGAAAGTCATAGACTATAACGGCAAGCCCGAGATCGAGCTGACCGGCAAGTCCCAACTGAAATTGTTGAGCGAGCCAAAGTAGTCGGGGCCGGTCACTTCGCCACACCGGCGTGCGTTCGGCCGCCTTGTCCGGCTGGGCCGCGGCAATCAGACCGCCCCCGCCTGTTCCACCATCGCGGCGATCGTCTCGAGCGCATTCCCCTCGAAACGGTTGTTCACGTAGATGAATCCCCTGGCCGCGCCGCGCTGGCTGCGAGTCTCCAGAATCAGGCCCGCCCCGGCGGCACGGCCTTCCGGGTAGGGTTCCTTGACGCAGTCGTAAGGGCTGAACTGCTTGACGGCTTCCTCGTACTTGCGGCCCGGGCGGAGCAACAAGCGCGCGCCGAGGAAGTCCGGATTGGTGCGGCTGCCCGCCAAGCCAAGCTGCTCGGTCAGGCTTGGCATGTTCTGCCAACTGCTGAATACATGGGCTGCGCCATAGCGCGCCAGCACCGCAAAATACTCCGCCCGCAGAAACGTCCTGTTCCGAATCTCCACCCCGTAGCGCCAGCCTGGCGGCAGCCGGCCAAGGAATTCGTCCAGCGCGGCGACAAACTCGCGCCCGCACTCGAACTCGCGGGGCGAGAAGCGCGAGAACTCGAAGATCAGCAAACCGACGTTCGCCGCGAATTCCCGGCAGGGGCCAAGGAAAGCCGATTCAAACCGCCCGGCATTCAGAAAATCCGGGTTGACCGTGCCGGCGCGCCGCCCGAACCGCGGCAAATTGGCAAAGCGCTTGATTGTGATTTGGTCGGTCACCTTGAGCGCGAACAGGAAATCCTCCGGGACCTGCGAGACAAGCTGTGCGAGGAAAGCGCGGTCGGGGAATTTGTAGTAGGCTGCATCCACACACACCGTCTTGAACACTTCCGCATACTCCGTCAGGCAGAGCCGCTCGAAGCGCGCCTCGGAGAACTTGCCATGCCAGATGTAGCGATCCGTATCGTAAAGCTGGCCTTGCCAGCCGGGGTATTTCCAGGAAGAGGTGCCGATAAAGATCCCTTCCCTCGCCAGGGCCGCCGCCGCCGCCTTCATCTTGTCGCGGTCAAATGACATGCGCCGTGGACAATCTGGCGCCCAGGGCCTGATTCTTCAAGGTCGCATCGCTTGTCTGCATCACCTTCCGGGATGAGTCCTGCAGAAATTCAGTGCCAGAAACCTTGCACCTTGACAGAACACCTGTGCATTCAAAGTTAAGTATATGAGTTCTGCGAAGATTAATGGCAGGCTGGTTGGGAGTTGGGCCGCCACGGCTATGGTGGCGGCGAGTTTGAGTGCGCCGGCGCGAGCTGCGGCGCCGCTCACGAAGCCGGCGAAGTTCACGTTCGACGACGCGGGGGCGCTGCTGGTGGATGGAGAAAGGAAATTCCCCCTCAATCTGACCGTGGTGCCAGGGCCGGACGCGAAGGCTCCGAATGGCCGACCAGCCTACGCGGAGTTCGCGGATTGCGGGGTGATGTTCATGAGGTCGGGCGGTCCGTCCTGGAACGACGAAATGATCGAGAAGGAGAAGGCCCTGCAGTCGGCTGCGGCTGCGGGCGGAATGCGCTGCTGCCCTTGGCTGGGCTGGGACCTGTCCAACTTCGACCCGGGCGACATGCAAAAGGAGGCCAGGCTAAAGAAAGTGATCGCGGCCCTCAAGGACTCGCCGGGCATGGGCCTCTGGAAGGGCGCAGATGAGCCGGACTGGGGGAACTCGCATAACGCCAAGAATTCTACACCGCAACAGGTGGCGCACGTGGCAAAACTCCTCCACGAACTCGACCCCGACCATCCGATCTGGCTGGTGCAGGCCCCGCGTGGAACCGTGGCCTCGCTGAAGCGCTATGACGCCGGCTGGGACGTAGGCGGGATAGACATCTACCCGGTGAGCTATCCCCCTGGTGTGCATTCGGAGAAGCAGAACAAGGAACTGAGCATGGTGGGGGACTTCACCCGCCTGATGAAGCAGGTGGCAGGCGATAAGCCGTTCTGGATGACACTCCAAATCGCCTTCTCCGGGGTGGTCAAGCCCGGGCGCACGCTGCGCTTCCCGACGTTTCCAGATCAGAGGTTTATGGCCTACGAGGCCATCATCAACGGCGCCCGCGGGCTGACTTATTTCGGGGGCGGGCTGCCGCAGACGCTGAATGAGCGAGACAAACCGCTGGGATTCAACTGGACGTATTTCGACCGGGTGATGCGGCCGCTGTTTGACGAACTCGGGCCGAGGTCGCCAATCCTTCCGGCGCTGCTCGCCGCCGATTCCAGGATCAGACTCAAGGTCGTGTCGGAACCGCCGCCCAAGCGCGCGGTGGCCAATAAGGAGGAGGAACAGAACCGGCAGGCGGCGATCCCGAGACAGTTCGTGCAGGATGAAGTCAGCGCGGATGCGAGCGCTGTGGAGTTCCTGGTGCGCGAGGCGGGAGACAGCATCTACGTGCTGGCCTGCGCGAGGGAGGGCCCAACAATCCGTGTGCGCTTCAGCGGGCTGCCCCAGGAGATCCACGGACCCGGCGCAGGGACGGTGGTCTTTGAAGAACCGCGCAAGGTGGATGCGGAGCACGGCACCTTCGCGGATTGGTTCGGTCCCTTCGAGGTGCATGTGTACCAGTTCCGGCGGAAGTGACGTGCCGCAGACGGGCCAGATCATGAGCTGGTAATAGCGGGTGCGTGGTCGGGTTCGCCCGTGACCTTCGATGCTGCCGGCACCCGGCGGCAACTCCCGGCGCCCTCAAAGCGCAAGCCGCCTGGCTTGGAGGGTTTGCGACGCCTCCCGCTACGCCTGATTTGCGCTCCAGCGCGGATGTGGCAGGGTAGTAGCGAAGCTGAATTATGGATAAACTGAATGTCATAGCCTATCTGAAGCCGACCTGCGGTTGGAGCCAGGGCGTGCGCGCCATCCTTCGCAAGTACGATTTGCCCTTCGAGGACCGCGATATTATTAACAATCCCGCCCAGCGAGAGGAGATGGTCGCCAAGAGCGGCCAACCGCTCAGCCCGTGCGTTGAGATCAACGGTCACATGCTGGCCGACGTGAGCGGCCTGGAGGTTGAAGCCTACCTGCTGGCGCAGGGTCTGGTACAGCCCACCGATCGCCAGGTGGAAGCGCCTACGAACCAGCCGTGCGCCGACGCCATGCCCTGACTGGCGGATTGCGGAAACTCAATTCAGGACGTGGCGGCCGACGTAAGGCGCGACCCGCTCACGCCGGCTATCACATCTTGACTATGAGATTGATAGTTCCGCGAGGGTGTCACACCTTGGCGGGATGCGAATCGTAAGGTCGGTAGCGGCCATGCAGCGGCTGGCGTTGGCATGGCGCCGGGCGGGGCTGCGTGTCAGTTTGGTGCCGACAATGGGCTACCTGCACGCGGGTCATTTGAGCCTCGTTCGGCGCGCGCGCCGGTTAGTGGGTCGGCGGGGCAAGGTGGTCGTGAGCATCTACGTCAACCCCACCCAGTTCGGCCCCTCCGAAGACTTCTCGCGCTATCCGCGCGACCTGACACGCGACGCCAGGTTATGCCGGCGGGAAAGCGCGGACATAGTCTTTGCCCCGGACGACCGGCAGATGTATCCGCGCGGCGACGGCGAGGGCTTCAGCACGTATGTCGTCGAGGAGGACCTGTCCCGAGTCATGGAAGGCAGATCACGGCCGACGCACTTTCGCGGAGTCACGACGGTGGTCGCCAAGCTGTTCAACATCGTGCTGCCGGAGGTGGCGGTCTTTGGCGCCAAGGATTGGCAACAAGCGGCCGTTGTTAAACGCATGGCACGCGACCTGAACTTCCCCTTGAAAATTGTAGTGGCGCCCACCCAACGCGAGGCGGACGGCCTGGCCATGAGTTCGCGGAATAAATACCTGGTTGGCGGCTTGCGCGGGCAGGCTGTGGTGCTATGGCTGGCGCTGCAGCGGGCGCGAGCGGCGGTGCGCCAGGCGGCACGCCCCATCCCGGCGGCGCGGCTTAAGTTGGAGCTAAAGCGGTTTATCGAGCGCGTTCCGGCCGCGCAGCTGGACTACGCGGAATTCTTTGAACCAGACACGCTGGCGCCGGTGTCCAAGGTCACACGCGGCGCCCACCTGGCGCTGGCGGTGCAGGTGGGCCGGACACGCCTGATTGACAACGGACGGCTGTAAATGAAGCAGTTTGATTTTCTAGTCCTGGGCAGCGGCATTGCGGGGCTTTCCTTCGCCTTGAAAGTGGCCCCGCATGGCCGGGTGGCGATTATCACCAAGAAGGACCGCGCCGAGTCCAACACCAACTACGCCCAGGGGGGCATCGCGGCGGTCACCAGCAAGGAGGACTCGGTCGAACTGCATGTGCGCGACACGCTGGAGGCCGGCGCGGGTCTTTGCAGGGAAACAGCCGTTCGCTCCATCATCGAGGAAGGTCCGCCGCGAATCGCGGAACTGATTGAGTTGGGCATGCAGTTCACGGAACGCGAGATTCCCCGCTCGCGCGGCGCGCGCGAGCTGGACCTTGGCCGAGAAGGAGGGCATTCCAAGCGCCGCATCCTCCACGCGAAGGACATCACCGGCCGGGAGATTGAGCGGGCATTGCTGGCGGCCGTGGCGGCCATGTCCAACATCACCATCTTCGAGAACCACCTGGCTATCAACCTTATCACCAGTCAGAAGCTCGGACACGGCGGCGACAACCGGTGTCTCGGGGTATATGTGCTCGACAAGCAGGCGGGACAGGTGGAGACCTTCGCGGCGCCGGTCACCCTGCTCGCCACCGGCGGCACCGGCAAAGTCTATCTTTACACGACCAACCCGGACATTGCCACCGGCGACGGGGTGGCGATGGCCTGGCGCGCCGGGGCCGCGGTCGCCAATATGGAATTTGTGCAGTTCCATCCCACCTGCCTCTATCATCCCAAGGCCAAGTCCTTCCTGATCAGCGAGGCGGTGCGGGGCGAAGGCGGTGTGCTCAAGAGCATTGAGGGCGTGGAATTCATGGACAAGGCGCACCCGCTCAAGTCGCTCGCGCCGCGCGACATCGTCGCCCGCGCCATTGACAGCGAGATGAAGAAGAGCGGCGCGGATTACGTCTTGCTCGACATCACCCACAAGCCGGCCCGGTTCCTCATTGACCGATTCCCGAACATCTACCAGACCTGCGTGCGCTACGGCATAGACATTACCAAGGAGCCGATCCCGGTCGTGCCAGCCGCGCATTACCAGTGCGGCGGCGTGCTCACGAACGTGGACGGGGAGACGGAAATCAAGGGGCTTTACGCCGTTGGCGAGGTCGCGTGCACCGGACTGCATGGCGCCAACCGCCTGGCGAGCAATTCGTTGCTCGAAGCGCTGGTGTGCGCGCACCGCGCCGCCCGACGGGCTGTGGCGGACTGCCCCCAGCCCGCCGAGTCGAAGGTACCCCCCTGGCATTCCGGCAACGCTCACAACCCCGATGAGATGGTGGTGGTGTCGCACAATTGGGAGGAAATCCGGCGGCTGATGTGGGATTACGTGGGCATCGTCCGCACGAACAAGCGCTTGCAGCGCGCGCAGAAGCGCATCGCCAACCTGCAGGCTGAAATTCAGGAATACTACTGGGACTTCATCGTCACCAGCGACTTGCTTGAGCTGCGCAACATTGCCACCGTGGCGGAACTGATCGTCGCCAGCGCCCTGCGCCGGCCCGAGAGCCGGGGGCTCAACTACAACCTGGATTTTCCGAATCCCAATCTGGAGTGGGCCCAGCGCGACACGGTTTTGCGGAAAAGCCTTTAGCCTATGCGTGTTCTGGTAGTGGAAGACGACCGGAAGATCGCCTCATTTGTCGTTAAGGGGCTGAAGGAAAGCGGCTACGCGGTGGACCACTCTGCGGACGGCGAAAACGGTTTGATCATGGCGCAAACCATCGCCTACGACGCCGTCGTGGTGGACCTCATGCTGCCCAGGCTCGATGGACTGAGCCTGATCCAACAGCTTCGCGCGCGCGGCAAGCACATGCCCATCCTGATTCTCAGCGCCAAGGCATCCGTGGACGATCGCGTCAAGGGCCTCCAGTCCGGCGGCGATGACTACCTGACCAAGCCGTTCGCGTTCTCGGAGTTGCTGGCCCGCGTCCAGGCCCTTATCCGGCGGGCCACCCAGACGGCGGAGCCCACCCGGTTGGTGGTAGGCGACCTGACGCTGGACCTGCTCACCCGCCAGGTGCAGCGCGACGGGGAGAGCATCGAACTGCAACCGCGCGAGTTCGCGCTGCTCGAATACCTCATGCGCAACTCCAATCGCACGGTCACCAAGACCATGATCCTGGAGCATATCTTCGATTACAGCTTCGATCCGCAAACCAATGTCGTGGACGTGCTCGTGCACCGCCTGCGCAGCAAGGTGGACAAGGGGCGGGCGATGCTTCAGACCATTCGGGGGGTTGGCTATGTCCTTCGGCCTGCTTGACCCGCTGCGCCGCAACGTTGGGGTTCGTCTCAGTCTCCTGTACGCGCTGATCTTCACCCTGAGCAGCGTTGCGCTGCTGGCGCTTGCTTACTACCTGCTGGCGGCCGCGGTCGGCAGCAAGGACCGGGAGGTCTTGGAAGCCCGGCTCAAGGAGGCGGCGGTCGTGTATGAAGCGGGCGGGGTGACTGGCTTGCGCAGCTGGGTCTACAGCCAGCCCGCCGACGTCCAGAACACCTTGTTCGTTCACCTGGTCAATCCGTTCAATAACACCGACCTGGTCATCAGCGCGCCGGCGGCCTGGGTGGGGTTGCGCGACGTGCCCGGCTGGGCCGGCCTCTCAAAGGCGCCCTACCTGCGCATTCCCCAGAACACGGACCGCGACTATACCCTGGGCCAGGTGGAACTCCCGGACGGCCGGGTGCTGCAACTTGGCCGGACAACCAACAGCCGCGCGGCCATCTTGAATCCCATCCGCCGGAGTTTTCTCCTGATCGGCAGCGTAACCGTCTTGCTGGGCTTTCTCGCCGGAGCCTTCTTTGCGAACCGCGCGATGCGGCCCGTCCGCCAGATTGTTGCCACTGCCCGCTCGATCATCCGCACCGGCCAGCTCGACGCGCGCGTCCCGGTCCGCCGGTCCAACGACGAGTTCGACGAGCTGGTACGCCTCTTCAACAGCTTGCTGGACAAGAACCAGGCGCTCATCCGCGCCATGCGCGAGTCGCTCGACAACGTCGCCCACGACCTGCGCACGCCCTTGGCCCGCCTGCGCGGAGTGGCCGAGGACGCTTTGCAGACCGGCGCCGAACCTGGCACCGCCCGCGAAGCTCTCGCGGATTGCCTCGAGGAATCCGAGCGCGTGCTCAGCATGCTCAACACGCTAATGGACATCACCGAGGCCGAGGCCGGCATGATGAAGCTTCAGCGCGAGCGGGTGGACCTCTGCCAACTTGTCCAGGAGGTCGTCGAGTTATATCAATACGTGGCGGAGGAGAAGAAGGTCGCCATCCACACCGACCTGACCGCCCCCTGCACGGCCATGGTAGACCGAATTCGCATGAGGCAGGTCCTTGCCAACCTCCTGGACAACGCCATCAAATACAACTCCGCCGGCGGCAGCGTAACCATCTCCCTGCGCGACGGCACTGACCAAGCGGTGGCGCTCTTCCGCGACACGGGCGCTGGCATCCCCGTCGAGGAGCAGGACAAGATCTGGACGCGCCTCTACCGCGGCGACAAGAGCCGTTCCCAGCGCGGCTTGGGCCTCGGCCTGAGCCTGGTCAAAGCCGTCGTTCAGGCCCACGGCGGCACGGTCACCGTCTCCAGCCAGGCGAATCAGGGGACCGAGTTCATTGTCAACCTGCCCAAGTAGGTTTGTATCCTCTGGGAACCGCGCCGGGCCAAAAGCGCCAGGGGGGCGCTCTCCAAGACGCTAGAGCGCTCGCCACCGATGCCCCCGGAACGGTGAGTCCCCTTAGGAATGCGCTCGTCCTAGCGCCTACTCATACAGGGCCGTGCGAGATTTTCGAACATCATGCTCGATCACTCTCAGTCGCTTCGTGGCCGTAAGCAACATACTTCTTGCACCGGTTTCTCGAGGTTTCTCGAGGTTTCTCGCAAGCACATTGCTACGGTTTTAATTGGGCCGAGCTGGCTGATCCACTCGGGCGTGCCACCCACGACATTCTCCTCTACCTTCAGGTCGGCAAGGATCGGGGGGTCCCTATTGGGAAAGCAGAAATACTTGGGCGGAGCCGCATGGAGACTTACAAGGGGCGTTTATCATCTTACTCAAGATCGGGCATGGGATTTTTGTAATGAGTCAATTATTCTCAGCGACTCTCGGGCAGAACGAGCTTGCAGCAGCACTGTATTTGGATTGGTATGGTTCTCATGATTGTATTGGCATTCGTGATCATGTGTTACGGATGGGGCCGATTGGTTAGCGGAATTTGTTATCGGGACTCGCCTAATTCCCCCGCATACATGACTGCCCTGGGAATGGTTACCCTAAACCTTATTGGGGGGATTCTCAACGGTCTTCGGTTGGCGTTTCCCGTTACCCTGATCGTGCTTTGTGCAACAGGATTTCTTCTCGCCGGTTTTTACATCTTTGGGAGACAGGCAAAGATGGGGACAAGAAGGGTGACCGATGATCTTAAACAGGCGTTTTCCCCGCACAACTTGATCGGCACTTGTGTGCCACTGATTCTGATTCTAGTTCTCTTGGCATTATTCGGACTCCCGTTAATGCCTACAGCAGCATTTAACTATCACGACGACTACCACGTCTATCTGGTGCGCCCGATCCGCATGTTGGCCACTGGCACCGTTGGGGACAATCCGTTCGATCTCCTAGGCCTTGATGGCCTCGGCTCACAATCGTTCTTTCAAGCATTTACTCTGGCTTGCGGGCCTGTTGATTCGGTCAATGCGTTCGATGCGGTTTTTTGCTTCGGGTTAGGTGCCTGGCTGTTGGCTGACTTCGCGCGGACACTGAGAATTCATTGGGGATTGGGTGCTCTGGCCGTCTTGACGTATGCGTTCATCAATCCGCAGTATGTGAATATTTCTCCGCTCTATTCCGGAAGTCTGATGGTTGCCGGACTCGTCATGTCCAGCTGGCTGATGTCTGAATCGATTCCAGTTTCGGGCGCGGAAATCGGATGGCGAAGTTTGTTGCCGATGGCACTGTTCTTGAGCGCTTTAGCCTCATTCAAGACGATCTTGGCGTTCTTTGCGGTGTTCTACTTTGTTGTCTTTTGGGTATTGTCGGCAGTGTCAGGGCTGCATTTGGGCAGAGTCTTGCGGGCCACAGCGCGAACCGGTGTCATGATTCTGTTGGCGGTATCACCCTGGTTGCTGGTATCAGTTCCGGTTCTTATTAAGGCACGGCGGTTAGGCGATGCCTGTCCGGCGAACGCGGATCTGACCGGCGAATTCCCCTCTCTATCCGCGCACGACATAAAGGGACTTTTCACTTTCGACGATATGTACTATGGGGGAAACCAGTGGCATTATAACCTCATTATCCTCGTCATGGCCCTTGCGGCGGCGCTTGCCTGCGTTGTGATTCTCCGACGCCAGGCCAAGTTTAATCCAATCGGATGGGCATGTCTGGGAGCAGTCTCCATGGCAACAGTGCCTGTCTACTTTCTGAACGCCCATCTCTTCGATGTCAAGACTGCACTGAGGTACGCCTGTCCGATCCTAATTGGTGCTTTTCCGGTTGGAATGTTGCTGGCTACACGAGTTTCCAAAGACTTCTGCGATGCCGCTTCCGGCATTAGAGAACGAACTTCCGGCTTGAATGTGCCAACGTTAGCTCTGGTAAGCTTGCAGTTGGTTGTTCTCTTCGTGTTTCTGGTGCCTTGCGTTGCCCGCCTCAATCGGGCGAGCCAGTTCCACACCATTCTCTCATTCGACTTCGATCCAAATTACCTCGATTATAACCGGCGTGCATTGAGCCAGGAAGAGGAGGACCGGATCCGTATGATTCAGGGAAAGATGGATTGTGGAAGAACGATCTTGGCGTGGATTGCACTGCCCATGCACTTGGATTTTACTCGGAACAGGATCCTCACAACCACCGAAGGAGGAATTGTTAACCCGTGGCTGAAATTTCCCGTCGGGGTTGATGAGAATAGCCTTCGCAAATATCTGCAGTCTTGGGGGATTCGTTATGTCCTGTTGGAAGTTGAAGGATACGGCGTGAAAACGGCACGCTTTTTTGAACCAACTTTGTCTTCGCCATTCCCATTGTACCGGAAAATGGCGAAATATAATACCTACCTGCGTCAAGCCCTTTTATCTCTTTCGGAGAAGTGTACAATTGTCCATCAAGATAGTAACTTTGTTGTCTTTGACATCGGTCCCGCAACTTGACCAAGCGCCGATTAGAAACAAAGAGCGTTGCCCCGGCACATAGAGGGTGTTCGATTCCCGGTTGAAGTTTGGGCGCTTCCACGGGGCGACTTTTTCCGCAGAGGGAGGATCGCGGTGTCCCCACTGCCGTCGAACCGCCCGCTAGGCGGGCGCATAGCGCCGCAAGTACTTAACCGCCACGGTCAGGTCTTTCGGCCAGGGGGCGGTTATTGTCAGCGGCTCACCGGTGACGGGATGCGGTAGGGCGAGGCTTTCGGCCTGGACAGCCGAGCGTGACATTAGCGGGCGCTCGGTTTGATCCGGCTTTAGGCGATAGTTCCGCTTCAACCGCGAGAGCAGCAGCGGCCGGCCGCCATACAACGCGTCGCCCACAACCGGCAGCCGAAGATCGCGCAGGTGGACTCGAATCTGGTGCAGCCGGTCGGTCAACGGCTCGCACTGCAGGAGAGCGAAACCGGAGAATCTCTCCCGGACGACAAAGGTCGTTATGGCGCGTTTGCCGCGCCTGGGGTCGGCGCGCATCGTGCCGGGCCGTGTCGGGTGGGGGGCCAACCTGGCTTCGGCCTGGAACCGTGCCTCCGCCGAATCGCCCTGTACGAGTGCCACATACACGCGGGCGGGTTTCTCCGCGCTAAACAGGTTACCCAGAGTTACCAGCACCGGTTTGCTCTTGGCCAGCAGCAGCACACCACTCGTTTCGGCATCCATCCGGTGCGCCGGCAGCAGGAAAGCGCGTCCGGCGGCTACAGCCCAGGGCGCGCCGCGCTTGATGCCCGCGTGCAGCAGCGCCACCAAGCTGGGCCGATCCGGGTCAACACAGTCAGGCGCGGCCGGTAATCCGGTCGGCTTGTCCAGCGCCAGCAAGTGCGCGTCTTCGTAGAGAATTGGGATCTCCCAAAACTCGCGCGTCGTGGGCGAAGAGAGTTTAATGGCGGCACTCATGCGGGACTGGGCTGCCTGAATGATGAATCCGCTGTCTGGAATCCAAGCCGGCAGCAGACCGACGCTTTGGGTTGTCCCCAGGCTTACGATTTTTTGGCGCTTGGCGGCGCCGGGGTCATGGTTGGCGGCTCCTGGCGAGCCAGCGGCGTGTCGCGCAGGCCCTTCTCCGCCTCGCGGCGGAACCAGTCATTGAAGGCCTCATTTTGCCGTCGCTGGCGGACGACGCCGACAAAATCAGGCAGGTTCGCGGTGATCTTAGCCTCGTCCAGCGGCAATTTGGATTTCACGTAAAGGATGACGCCGCCGTCGGGCGTCATCTGGAAATCGCTGACCTTGCCCGGAGAAGTGGAGAAGGCGATATGCTTGAATTGATTCAGATTGAGGTGTCTCTCCACCTCGGGCAACAGCCGCGTGCTGAGCGAGAAGGGGGGCAGGTCCGTCAACTTCAGCTTGGCGGCTGCGGCGATCGCGGCGGGCGTCTTGCCCTGCGCCAGCCCGTTGGTCAGGGTCTGGTAGAAGTCCGCACCCGCCTGGCGCGCCAGGATCAGCGCCTGGCTGTAGCGGTACTCGCTGACCACCTGCGGTCGGATCTGTTCCAGGGGCGGAACTTCGCTCGGGATCTTCTTGTTCAACGCAATCACATACACGGCGTCGGAGCCCTGGATCGGCCCGGCGAATGGGTCATCCGGCGTGCGGGCGAACGCCTTTTGAGCGAAGTCGAGCGCCACTCCCAAGTCGGCCGGCGGATTTTCGCGGTCAAACGGCTCGGTGAGCCCGACAGCCAGACCGTTCTCTTTGGCCATTTTGGACAGGTCTTCCGCTCGCAGCGGGTCCAGGTTGAAAAGTGGATTGGCGAAATCCGCTGCTTTTCGCCGGGCGGCTTGCGCCTCGGCTTGCTTTCGGTTGGCGTCGCGAATCTTGCGCTTCGCCTCATCCAGGGATTGCGCCTCGACCTCGCGCAGGAAGTTGGTCCCGCCATCCCGGTACGCCGCCTCGATTTGCAGGTCCAGGTTGGTCATCCGGGCCAGCTCCGCGTTGGCCTCCGCCAGGAAATTGGTCAGCTCGAATTTGACGTAATTTACCTGCACGCGCTCGGGCAGGCGATACGTCGCCAGCCGATTGGAATAAAACTGCGTTACCGCGTCAGGCAGCACCGTCACGCTGGCGAGGTAGTTGGAGGCGGAGAAGAACACGGCGGCGGCGGCCAGCTCCTCATTCTCGCGCTTGAACAGCTCGCGCGCCTCCTGCGGCGTGACCAGCTTGCCGCTCAAGCCCAACGTGGAGACCAACTCCTGCACGCCCACGTAATGACGCACGAAGCGTTCGAAATCCTCCAGCTTAAAGCCGTTGCTCGGCAGCACCTGTTGCAGAAAAGCCTCGCGCGAGGGAATCACCTTGGCCCGCTGGAGGGCGGCGATCATCCCTTGACCCACTTGGCCGGCCATGTCGCTGCTGACCTGAATGCCGAATTGCTCCAGCTTCTGGATCATCAGCATCCACTGATAAATGTCCCGTTCGAGCTGGCCGCCCCGCTTGGCCTCGTCGTCCGGCCAGCGGCCGGTCAGGCAGAAGGAGCGCAAGAAGACTTCGCTCCGGGCTTTGATGAAATCTTCCTGGCTGATGCGCTCGCCGTTGATCGAGCCAAAGTTGGCGCGGCCCCCGCCCCGGTCGTTCAGGTTCGAGTAGGGCGAGAAGAAGATGACGAAGCTGATAATGGTAAGCGTAATGATGACTATCCAGAGCCATTTCTGATGCTTGCGAATCGTCCCAAACATAATTCTATGTGCGTTAAGAAACGCGCACCCTACCCGGCTTGGCGCCGGGGGGTCAAACGCAAAATCCAGCCCAAAAACCGCCTTTACATGTTTCCCTGGCTCTGCCAGCCTGCGGCGTTATGTTAAATAAATCTCTGCCGCTAATGCTCTTGCCGCTGTTGTTGGCCGGTTGCGCCACCCAGCTCACCAATCTCACGCCCCAGCAGCAGTTTCGCAACGACAACAATCTCTACCCGGTCGAGGTCTCCTTCAACAGCCGCAAGCAGACCATCCGCTGGCAAAGTACCAAAGCCCAAGTCCTGGTCGGCAGGGAGTCCTACGACATGCGGCCCACCCTGCTCATGACCAACCGTTGGGAAGGGCTGATCCCTGTGCCGCCGGGAGCCCAGAGTGTCGAATACCAGTATAAACTCGATTATCAGTATAACCGCATGGGCAAGCCCGGCAACGACAGCGCCCTCTCCCGCAAGTATACACTGCAGATTCTGGACTAGCTCGGAGGCATCCGGAGCTCAAAGTTCCTCCGCTGCGCAAGACACACAACTCCACGTAAGTTAGGCGGCGCGCTGGGCCAGTCGCTCACCGATGCCACAGCCATGGTGGAGTGTCTCTGGATTCTTCGCGGATTCCCGGAAAACCTCGCTGGCGATTCGTCGTCTGGCATTCCCCTGCTTACCTCCAGCACCCCCGCCAAACGGGTGACAGCGCCGTTCCATTGGTCCCACGCGCTGGCGTTGGCTTGCGGATGGCTTGATAGTGCGGCGCTGCCCCGGTGTGTATCCCATGGGGAGCGCTCCCCATGGGATACACACCGGGGCAGCGCCGTGCCGTCACCGTAAACTCAAGCCAGAGGTGCCATGGTCAGAGGGGGCTGGAAAAGGCAGGCAGGCAGCATTACTGTCCAAAATATGGACAGTCTGCGGGTTAGTGATTGGGGGTCCATCCAGTTCTGGCTGAGCTGTCCCGGCTGTGCTGATCACCGTCACCGTTGACACTTCTCGGAAATCCGTGATGAACCGTTGGTTTCGGCGGCGTTGTTGATGTTTAGGGCTTGTGCCTGCTCTTTGCGCCGGCGGGGGATATGTTGGTGGGGAGAGTCGCCCTTGGCGCTGAGCGGTTGCCCTTGATGAGTTCGCTAACGGCCTCCTTCCATTTTCCCTGCCGGGCGAGGGCTTCGCCGAGTAGCAACTGAAGCGGAGGGCTGTTCGGTCTGAGCAGGGCCAGCTTCCGCAAATAGGCCACCAACTGCTCCTTTTCGGCCGGCGTCTGCGCAACATCAATCCAGTCCCTTGCGAGGCTGAGGTGGAGGTCAACATAAAGCGGAATGGTCTCATAGGCCCGACGGTAGATCTTGTTCTGCAGGGCGACGTCCAGGGCGCGGCAGTAGAGGGGTTCGGTGCTTTTCCAGAGCGCCAATTGGTTGGACGTGAGGACCGCGCAGGCCGAAACGAGTGCGGCGGCAGCGGCGGCTACGGGCGCTTTGAGCCAGCCCCAGGTTCTTGCCAGATCGCCCAGGCTCCAGGCTAGAATGATGAAAGGCCCGATGAGCGGGAGGTAGCTGTAACGGTCGGCCCACGATTGCTGGCCGACCTGCACCAAACCTATCGTCGGCACTAGCATGCCGAGAAACCAGAGCCAGCCGACCAGCCAGTAGCGCCGGCGGCGCCCCAGCCAAAGCGCGCCGAGGGAAATGACCGTCAGGAGTCCCGCAGCGGCAACCACCATACCTATGGGCCACCTGCCGGGGTGGGGATAGAGAAACGCCAGTTGGTCCGGCCAGAACATCTTTTGGAGATAGCGGCAATAGGCGATGAGCGCGTTGCCGAGGCGCCACAGGAAGGGCAACTGGCCAGAAGCCGCTACGGCCCCTTCGGCCTTCTGAGCCCAGAGAGTGATCAGGCTTTGCGCGATGGCCAAGAGGAAGAAAGGCATCTTTTCCAGCAGCAGGCCAAACCAGGGCTGCGCGCGGGGAAGCTCAAGCCCTGCCGGAGAAGGACTCCGATTCAGGAAGCGCAAGCGCGGAGTGCGTTGCAAGGGCCAGAAGTCGAGCAGGAGCAGGACAAAGGGCACGGTGACCAGCATGGGTTTGGAGAGCAGGCCGAGGGCGAAGCAGCAGAGCGCGAGCAGATAGAGGATACAGGATGGGCGCAGGGCGGGTGATGCCTGTTCCGTGCCGGTGGATGCAACTCCCTGATCTCTCACTGAGCCGGCAGGGCTTCGGAGTTCGGCGTAACGAGCGTAAGCCAGCAGGGTGAGCATGAAGAACAAGGCGCTGAGGACATCTTTGCGTTCGGAAATCCAGGCGACGGATTCGACATGCAGCGGGTGCAACGCAAACAAGCCGGCGACCAGCGCGCTGCGCCAAATGGCGCCGGTCAGGCGCCGCAAGGCAAGGAAGAGCAGCGTCGCGTTGGCCGCATGCAGAAGCGCATTGACGAGATGAAAGCGGCCGGCACTTAAGCCGAGCAACTGGCAGTCCAGCATGTGGGAGAGCCAGGTGAGGGGATGCCAGTTGCCCGCGTGGGTGGCGCGGAACGCCCACGCGAGCCCCTCGAAGGTCAGGCCGGCTTTAACGTGCGGATTGTCGAGGATGTAGTGTGGGTCGTCGAAGCGAAAGAACTCGAAAGTCCGCGCGGGGAGGAACACCCAGAATGTGCCAAGGAACAGGCCCAGGGTGATCCACCATGCCGGGTGGGAAAAGAAAGCCCGACGGCGGGCGGACGGGGTTGCGCTCGGGGGGACTTTCGCTTTGTCGCCGGGGAAGTTGCGTTGCGCGGGCAATGTGCTGGCGGGCTTGTTTCGTCGTCGCTTCATCGGCTTCGCGGGAAGCAGAACATATTCAAGCCGCAATCCGGTGCAAATGCAACGGCGGATTCGGTGGTGGCTGGAACCGGGGACATGGCTGAGTCGAGTGCCCGGATTGGTCCTGCGGCCCTCTTGGCGGCACGCTTTCCGTTCGGGTTGGATGCCTCCATGGGGGGCTGCTGCGCGCGGACGCCGATTTCATGTAACTTTCTCGCGGCTCGCGACTCGGTATGAAGCGTATTGAAGACAAGACATAGTATGATTCTGCGCATCGTTATCGGAGTGGTCGTGGGGGGCGGACTGGGTTTCGCCTTCTACAAGTTCGTTGGCTGCTCGACCGGCACTTGTCCGTTGACGAGCAATCCGGTCATGAGCACCCTGTACGGCAGTGTGGTCGGAGCGCTGGTCGCCAGCAGTATTCACTGATCCAGGACAACGCGACTCATCTCTGAATGAAAATGGAAATGATCATCCGCCGCGTTGCCGGCACATTCATACTCCTCAGCCTGCTGTTGGCGCACTATCACAGCCCATATTGGCTCTGGTTTACCGCCTTTGTCGGCTTCAACCTGCTCCAATCGTCTTTCACCAGGTTCTGTCCCCTGGAGATCATTCTCAAGAAAGCCGGCGTTGGCTGCTCTTGCTGCGGCCAGGCGGAGAAGGCCGGTGAGCGGTGCGATAACAAGTGACGAAGGCCCGTGGCATTTACGGGCTGGCGCTTTTGTGGCCCCTGGCGGCCCTTGCTGGCGAGCCGTGGACTCTGGAGCGCGCGCTCCAGCAGGCCCTAACGGCTAATCCGGACGCGCGCCTGGCGCAGCAGCGCATCGTAGCCGCGCAGGCGGGTCTGGACCAGGCCAACGCAGCTTTCTGGCCGCGCGTGCAGTTCCAGTCCAGCTACACCGGCAGCGACAATCCCATGCAGGTCTTCGGCAGCATCCTCAACCAGCGCGCCTACAACTACAATTCGCCTCCAGACTTCAATGACTTGCCGACGGTGGACAACCTGAACACCCGGGGCCTGGTCACGGTTCCGCTCTACGCTGGCGGCAAGAACGTCGCCGCGCGCAAGGCGGCCGTCGCAAACACGGAAGCCGCCCGGCAGGACAATGCCGCCGTCCGCAACGCCCTCGGCTTCGAGGTGTCCCGCGCCTTCCACACTGTGCTGAAGACGCGGCAGTTCGTCCGGGCCGCCGAGGCGGCAGTTAGTTCACTCGAAAGCAGCCTGGGCGTCGCCAGGAAGCGCCTCGACGGCGGCACGCTGCTCAAGAGCGGCGTGCTCGACATCGAGGTCCGGCTGTCGCAGGCGCGCGAAGACCTCGTGCGCGCCCGCAACGCAAACGCGCTGGCGATGCGCGCGCTCCGAAATCTCCTGGGCGTTGAGCAGGGCGACTTTGAAATCACCGACACGGCGCCGGCCGTTACTGCGCCGGACTCAGGCGATTTTTCCGGGCGCGCGGAACTGGCCGCCGCCCGCCACCGCGAACGGGCGGCCCAGGAACAGACCCGTGCCGCCAGGGGAGGTTATCTCCCCCGCCTTAGCGCCTTTGGCAGCCTGGATTACGACTACGGCTGGAACTACGACCACGGTGGCGGCAGCTGGACTGCCGGCGCGCTGCTCCAGTGGGACCTCTGGGACGGAAAACTGACCCGCGCCAAGGTCCGGGAGGCCAATGCCAACCTCGAATCCGCCCGCGAGGAACAACGCAAGCTGCGTCTGGCGTTGGACCTCGAAGTCGAGCAAGCCCGCCTCGACCTGAAGGCCGCCGATGAACGGCTTGGCGTAACGGAGCAGGCGATCGCCCAGGCCACAGAAAGCGCCCGCCTCACCCGCGCCCGCTTCGAGCAGGAGCTGGCACTGCCCAAGGATTTGATTGACGCCGAGACCGCGCTGGTCGCCGCTCGCGTGCGCCGCGCTGAAGCCGAGGCCGACCGACAGATCGCCATTGCCGCTCTGCGCAAAGGGCTTGGCCTGCCGCAACTGGAATCGCAAACGGAAGTCAAATGAGAGTCTTCACCCGTCTTTCCCCGCGCTCTGGCAGGGCTCAGAGTGGTCCCGGCAGCAAGGCCGCCATCTCGAAGAGGCCAGCCGCCATGAAACAAGTTCTGCCTCTTATGTTATTAGGCCTTGTAGCGGCCGTTCCCAGCTGCGGGAATAAGTCTGAGCGGCCGGCGGTGGCCGGGCACACCTTGCCGTCGGCCAGCGTTCGGGTGCAAAGGATCGAGAGCGTGAAGCAGCCGGCGGTGGAGGAAGTTGTCGGCACGGTGCAGCCAAAGCTGCGGGCAGCCCTCGAAGCCAAGATCAGCGGCCGCATCACCCGCCTCGCTGTTACACTCGGGCAGGCCGTCAAACAGGGAGACGTGCTGGTGGAGTTGGCCTCGCAGGAGATTCAGGCCAGGCTCGACCAGGCCCAGGCGACGTTGCGGCAGACTGAGCTGGACTTCAACCGCACCGCCAATCTGCGCAAGCAAGACGCCGCTACCCAGGCCGAGTTGGATGCGGCGCAGACGCGCTACCATGTCGCCAAGGCAGCTTTGGCGGAAGCGGAGGCGCTGGCAGGCTACGCGAAGATCATCGCCCCGTTCGACGGTGTGTTGGCCCGCAAGCTTGCCGACGAGGGCGACCTGGCGATGCCGGGCAAGCCGCTGCTCGAGTTGGAAGGTCGCGCGGGCTTGCGCCTGGTGGCCGACGTGCCGAGCGTGCTCGCAGGCCATATAGTGCCCGGGGCCAAAGTCGCCGTGCGTGTGGAGACGCTACCGGATCCCCTCACCGGCACCTTGGCCGAGATCGCGCCGGGGGCTGATCCGGCCTCTCGCACAGTGCTGATGAAGGTGGACCTGCCGGAAACCCGGGGGCTGCGTGCCGGGCTATTTGGAAGGCTCGCGGTGCCGGCTGGCGAGAAGTCGTGCCTTTTTGTGCCGGCTCAGGCGCTGGTCCGGCGGGGCCAGCTTGAAGTCTTGTTTGTTGCCGCGGATGGCAAAGCACAGATGCGATTGGTGCGGAGCGGCAAGCAGGCGGAGCAAGGCATCGAGATTCTGTCCGGCCTGGCCGCCGGCGAAGCGATAGTGGTCGAAGGAGCGGCGACCCTGCGCGACGGTCAGCCGCTTCAAGTCCAATAACCTGGGCCTGTGAGCACAGCAGGGTCCAAACCTGACTCGGTCCACCTGGGGTTCGCGGGGCGCATTGCCCGGGCGTTCATTGATTCCAAGCTGACCCCGTTGTTCGTTGTCACCTCGATTCTCCTGGGCGCGGCGGCCACCTGGCTCCTGCCGCGCGAGGAGGAACCGCAGATCAAGGTGCCGATGATTGACGTGCTGGTCTCGATGCCGGGTTTCAGCGCCAAGGAGGTCGAAGAGCGCGCCACCCGGCCGATGGAGAAGCTGCTCTGGGAAATCCCCGGCGTCGAATACATCTACTCGACCTCGCGTGAGGGTGAGTGCCTGGCGATCGTGCGCTTCCAGGTCGGCGAGGACATTGTGCGCAGCCTGGTTTACCTCAACCAGAAACTGCAGGCCAACTTCGACCGCATCCCCTTCGGCGTCTCCTACCCGCTGATCAAGCCCAGGTCCATTGACGACGTGCCGATCCTGGCGCTGACTTTGCACGGACCGGGGTATGACCACTACACCCTGCGCCGCATCCTGGCCGAAGTGGACGACGCGGTGAAGCAGGTGCCGCTGGTGGCGGAGACAACGCTCATCGGCGGAGATCGCCGGCAACTGCGCGTCCTGCTCGACCCGGCCAGGCTGGCCTCGCGGCAGCTCAGCGCGGCGGAGATCCTGCCACGGCTGCAGGCAGCCAACCGCCAACAACTGGCCGGCTCACTCACAGGCGACAACCGTGAGGTCGTGCTGCAGGCCGGCAGCTTCCTCGCCAGCGCAAAGGACGCCGGCAATGTCGTGGTCGGCGTACACGGCAGCAAGCCCGTCTACCTGCGCGAGGTGGCGGAAATCGTGGACGGGCCCGAGGAGCCCAGCCAATATGTGTTCTTTGGGGCTGGGGCGGCGCCTGGCGAGGGGAACGCGGCTTCCGAACATCCGAAAGCTGGCACATTCGCGGAGGAGCCCGCGGTCACCCTGACCATCGCCAAACGGCCCGGCGCCAATGCGATTTCGGTCGCGCACGATGTGCTCAGGAAAGTTGACGCGCTCAAGGGCCGGGTCATTCCCAACGACGTGCAAGTGGCCATCACCCGTCACTACGGCCAAACGGCGGAGGAGAAGTCCAATGAACTGCTGCTGCACATGGGCATCGCGGTCATTGGCGTGTCCCTGCTCATTCTACTGACGCTCGGCTGGCGGGAGTCCATTGTCGTCGGCATCGCCATTCCTTGTACCTTGGCCCTGACGTTGCTGGTGTTCTACCTCCACGGCTACACGCTCAACCGCATCACGCTCTTCGCGCTGATCTTCTCCATCGGCATTCTGGTGGATGACGCCATCGTCGTGGTCGAGAACATCGTCCGCCATTTCCACCTGCCGCGTAATCAAGGCCGCCCGTGGCCGGCAATCGCGGTCGAGGCGGTGAACGAAGTTGGCAATCCAACAATTCTCGCCACCTTCGCCGTCATCTCAGCCGTGTTGCCCATGGCGTTCGTTGGCGGCTTGATGGGGCCCTACATGCGCCCCATTCCCACCGGTGCAAGCGCCGCCATGTTCTGGTCGCTGGCGATCGCCTTCATCGTCACCCCCTGGGCAGCGATCCGCATCCTGCGCTGGGGCCGTAAGTATTCGCGCCCTGCCGCCGCCTCGCCCGCCGTGGGCGAAGGCGGCCAGCCGCACTCGCATTTCGAGCACGAGGAAGATTTCTTCACCCGGCTTTACCGGCGTTTCATGGGGCCGCTGATTGCCAAGGCCCGCTGGCGGCTGGCTTTTCTAGCGGGGATTGTCGCGCTGCTGCTCGCCGCTATGGCCACGGTCGGGCTTGGCTGGGTGAAGGTGAAGATGCTGCCCTTCGACAATAAGAGCGAATTCCAGATCATCCTGAACATGCCCGAAGGCAGCGCGCTCGAACTGACCGCACAGGCCGCGCGCGAAATCGGCGCCGCCGTGCGGGTTGAACCGGAGGTAACGGATTACCAGGTTTACGCTGGCGTCGCCGCCCCCTTCAACTTCAACGGCCTGGTGCGCCACTACTTCATGCGGCGAGGACCGCACATTGCGGACTTGCAGATCAACCTCGTACCCAAAAGCCAGCGCAAGGCCCAGAGCCACGACATCGCCAAACACGTCCGCCCGCGCGTGGCCGCGATCGCCGCCAAGTACGACGCCCGGGTCGCGGTCGCCGAGGTCCCGCCGGGCCCGCCCGTTCTACAGACGCTCGTGGCGGAAATCTACGGGCCGAGCGAGGCCAGCCGCTTGGCGCTGGCCCGCCAGGTCATCAACATCTTCACCAACACGCCGGGCGTGGTGGATACCGACTGGTATATCGAGTCCGACCAGGCCAAGGCGCGGTTCGTGGTGGACAAGGAGAAGGCCGCCTTGCACGGCATCACCGAGGAAGCCATCGCACAAACCCTGAAGCTGGCGGTCGGCGGCACCGCGGTGGATCTGCTCCACCTGCCGCGCGAAAAAGAGGATCTGCTGATCATCGCGCGCTTGCCCCAATCGCTCCGCACTTCCCCCGAGGATCTGCTTGCGCTGCGCGTCCGCGGTGCCAACACCGCCGGTCCCCTGGTGCCATTGCGGGAGCTGGTCAAGGTGGAGTCCAGCCTCGTGGACAAGAGCCGATACCACAAGAACCTCAAGGCGGTCACCTACGTGATCGGCGACGTGGCCGGCGAGATAGAGAGTCCGGTATATGCGATCCAGCAGATGAACAAGGCCCTCGCGGCTCTCGACACCAGACAGTATGGCGGCAGCGGTGCGCCGCTCAAGGTCTACAACGCCAGCCAGCCCTTTACCGACAACGAGCCTGCCATTAAGTGGGATGGCGAATGGCACATTACGATCGAGGTCTTTCGTGATCTCGGCTCGGCCTTCGCCGCCGTGCTAGTGCTGATCTTCATCCTGATGGTCGGCTGGTTCCGTTCCTTCCTGACTCCGCTGGTCGTCATGGCCGCCATCCCCTTTTCCCTCGTGGGCATTCTCCCCGCCCACGGTCTCATGGGCGCTTTCTTCACCGCCACCTCCATGATCGGCTTCATGGCCGGCGCGGGCATCGTCGTGCGCAACTCCATCATCCTGGTGGACTTCATCGAGCTGCGCCTTGCCGAGGGCATGCCGCTGGACCAGGCGGTCGTGGATTCCGGGGCGGTGCGGTTTCGGCCCATGCTCCTGACGGCGCTGGCGGTTGTGGTTGGTGCCAGCGTGATCCTGGCCGATCCGATCTTCCAGGGCCTGGCTATCGCGTTGATGGCCGGCGAGATTGCTTCGCTGCTCATCAGCCGGACAGCCGTTCCCGTGCTCTACTTCATGGCCAGCCGACGCAAGCTGTAGGCCGGCGAGCCGATCACGCCCGAAGGGAACGGAAGTTCCCCCGCGGCCTGATTATGGTTCAGGCACTTTGGCTCTGAGCGGTAGTTGTTGTATTGGAATGACGGGCTACCCGTTGATCGGGGGCTTCTTTTTGTGCCATTCCGTGCTTTGCTCGTAGGCGTGGCCCAGGCGCAGGATTGTCTCCTCGCCGAACGGCTTGCCCAGAAGCTGCAGGCCGATGGGCAGCCGGGGTTGCGGACCAGTGAAACCGCACGGCACCACCAAGCCGCAGATGCCGGCGAGGTTGCACGAGATGGTGAAGATGTCCATCAGGTACATCTGCAAGGGGTCCTCCGACTTCTCGCCGATCTTGAACGCGGCGGTGGGGGAGGTTGGCGTGAGAATGGCATCCACCTTTTCGAACGCGGTCAGGAAGTCCTGGCGAATCAGCGTCCGCACCTTCTGCGCGCGCAGGTAATAGGCGTCGTAGTAACCGCTGCTCAATACGTAAGTGCCCAGGATGATGCGCCGCTTCACTTCGGCGCCGAAACCGGTCCCGCGCGTGCGGCCATACATCTCAACCGGGTCCGCCCCGTCCACGCGCATCCCGTAGCGGATGCCATCGAAGCGGGCCAGGTTGGCGCTCGCTTCCGCCGTCGCGATGATGTAATAGGTCGCGATCGCGTAGTCTGTGTGCGGCAGCGACACCTCCACCACCTCCGCCCCGAGCTTGGTAAACTGCTCCACCGCCGCCTCGATCGCCCGCTTCACTGCCGGGTCCAGCCCCCCAATCATGTATTCCTTCGCCAACCCCAGCTTCAGACCCTTGATGCTGCCTGCCAGGCCCGCCGTGTAATCCGCCACCGGCTGCGGCACGGACGACGAGTCTCGCGGGTCGTGCCCGCCAATGACACTCAGCACCGTCGCCGCGTCCCGCACCTGCTTGTTGAAACAACCAATCTGGTCCAGCGACGAAGCATACGCCACCAGCCCATAGCGCGACACGCGCCCATACGAGGGCTTGAGCCCAACGCAACCGCACAGCGAGGCCGGCTGCCTGATCGAGCCCCCGGTGTCCGAGCCCAGCGCCGCCACGCATTCGTCCGCCGCCACCGCCGCTGCCGAGCCTCCCGAAGAGCCGCCCGGGATGCGCGAGGTGTCCCACGGATTGCACGTGACCTGGAACGCCGAGTTCTCGGTCGAGCTGCCCATCGCGAACTCATCCATGTTCAGCCGCCCGAATACCACCGCCCCGGCGGCTTTGAGCTTCTCGATTACCGTTGCGTCGTAGGGCGAAACGAAGCCCTTGAGAATCTGCGAACCGCAGTTGAGCGGCTGTCCCTTTACCGCGATGACGTCCTTGACGGCGATCGGCACGCCCAGCAAAGGCCGCTGCGCGTGAGTCTGGCCCGCGGCCAGGGCCGCATCGGCGGCATCGGCTTGCGCCAGCGCATCCGCCGCGTCGTAGCTGATAAACGCGCGGATTTGTCCGTCCACGCGCGCAATGCGGTCCAGGCAAGCCTGTGTGGCCGCTCGTGCCGAGACTTCACGCCGCGCCAGCTTTGTAGCCAATTCCGAGATAGTAAGTTGGTTCAACATTAAACGCTCGCCGCCTGCATCCCAGCCGCCGAACTGCGCAATATAGTGGGGCAGCCGTCCCGCCTGTCAATGATTCGGCAGCCGGAAGGCAGCTGCTCCCGTCATTCAGCGATTTTGTCGTCCGGGTGATTGCTGCGGCGGTAACGGTCCGGCTTTACTCCTTCTGGACACCAGTCGGTGCGCAGCCTGACATCCTGCGAGCCAGCCAGTTTGCCCGGCTCGCTGGCTGGGGTATGGTCCGTCGAGCTCCGGATTTCCCACCAGCATTGGCCGCAATGATTGTGCTCGTGATCCACCGCAAACCCGGCCTGCTTGATCATCGGGCCGATCCACCCCATGCAATGGTCGCAGTAATCGTGATAAGCGGCCAAGCCATTGCGAATCAGGAAGCCCTTGGAAGGACACTCATGCATATCAATCCGGAACACCTCCGCGCCAGCCGTGGTATGGCAGCCTGCACCCTCATGTTCCAGCGTGTGCCCCCAATACTCCGCCATGCCGGCAAAACCTCGCGCCTGAATCAGCGCCGCCGCGTGGCGCTGCGAATCGCGGTGGATAGCCTCATCCCAGAACCGCCTCAGCAGCGCTTCGCCCGCTTGCCGGCGCAGCCATTCGAACGTCCAGTCGTAATGCCCGCAGAAGTCGTAGACGCCGATCATGCCGCCTCCTTGATCCTGGCCATGTCTTGCGGCGGCAGCCCGGGACCACGCTGCAGGAAAGTCTGCCGGCAGGCGCCATTGCCGCCTTCAATCCGGACCGTCAGGCCCGCCGGGGCGGCCATGGCTTCAGACACGTAGTAGCAATGCTCGCAAAAACAGGGCACGATGCTGCGGCTGTGCGCGCGCAGGTGTTTGAAGGCGGGGCAGACTCGCACGTCGAGGCGCACTTGCTCGGAACCCGGTTCCACTTGAACGTTTGCTCCAGGCTCCGCGGTGAAGAATGCGCGCCAGTAATCTGCCACCGCCCGCAACCCTCCGCGTTTCCAGGCTGCGCTAACCGGCGCATAGTGTCTTGCGCCCAACTCCTGCCAATAGCGGCGCAGCCCTTCGCGGCCGAGTTCCTTCTCGATGAACCGGAAGGTGGCGTTGATGGCAAAGTAGAAGTCGCCGGCGCCGACCGGCTTCGAATCGGTGAACGGCAGGACGTCGCGGCTCATCTTTTGCCGGCTGCCGCGGGGCGGTGCGTCGCGCGGCTGGCACTGAAGCTCCACACGTCCGGCGTGCGCACTCCGGGCCGAATCTCCCCATTGGGGATTACATACCTGCCGTGCCAGAGCACCGCCGGGACCGTCACCTGGGTGCGAGGCGCTTCGCCTGCCTTCGCCCAGTTGTTGCTCGCTGTGTGGTAGGCCAGCACATCTTTGGCAAAGCCCGGGTGCTGGTCCAGCGGCTGGAAGCCGAGCTTTGTGCCATCATCGCCCGAAATGACCAGGATGCGCTCTCCCTGCAAGACCGGCGCCGGGGATGGCGCCGCCACCGCAGGCCGTGGAATGTCTGCAAGTCGTTTCCAGCCCGAGCTGGGACGATAGCTGTAGGCGTCCGTCAGGTAACTCCGCACCGGTTTGCCTTCCGCATCTCCGGAAAGGCTGGCGCCGCTGATAAGATAAAAATCCCCACCCGCCACCGCCGCCACCGACAGCATCCGCCCCGGGCCGGGCCACGGTTTCAGCTCACGCCATGCCGGCGCGGCCGCCGCCAGATCCAACGCCCAAAATGTCCGCAGAGTATTGGTGGAATTGGGTTCCTCAATGCCGCCTGCAACATAGAGAACGTTGCCCAGCAACGCACCGCAACCGTTGGCCATCGGTCGCGGCAGGGGTGGCAGCATTTCCGTTTTGAGCCCCCCCCGGGCGAGCCGCAGCAGGTACACATCGCGGTAATGGCGTTCAAGGTCGCTTCCACCCGCGCAAAGGACTCCGCCTGGAGCGGTCACCGACACCCCATATCCCATTGGTCGAATCAGTTTCCCGGCCTCTTTCCACATACCCTGCGGTTTGGATAGTGCATAGACAGTGTCATACCAGCGCTTCCTACCCCCCGCCCAGGGCGGCGCCTCCGGGAAGTTCGCTCCGCCAGCCACGAGCAGCGTGCGGCCGCTCAGGCCCGCGTAAGGCGAGCCCAGACCGGCGGGATTCGGCATTGGAGGCAGCTTCTCCCAGCGCAAGTTGGTGACGGCGAGTTCCGCCGCAGAGCCGACATTCGCTGCCAGCAGGCAGTCGAGGACCAACGCTTGAGTTCGCCTGGACATGAACACGGTATTCGTTTTGCCCAGTGTTACATGGAAATCCGCCAGGGTGCCAGTACGAGAATGCATACCCGACAATTTGCATCGCCACCGTCGTTTGTGGTGGCTATGGTCTTGCCGCATGAACAGCCCGGTGTCGCGCGTCTGGCACTTGAACGGGAAGGGGCGCTGGGGATTTACCCTGATCGAGCTGCTGGTGGTGATTGCGATCATCGCCATTCTGGCCGCCCTGCTGTTGCCGGCGCTGGCCAAAGCCA
Source organism: Candidatus Paceibacterota bacterium (assembly GCA_035452965.1). Classification (NCBI taxonomy): domain Bacteria; kingdom Bacillati; phylum Minisyncoccota; species Minisyncoccota bacterium. Next base: position 79,083 of record DAOTCE010000002.1, read on the forward strand.
AGGAGCGCGCCAAGCGCACCGTGTGCCTCAACAATGTGAAGCAGCTTACGCTCGCCGGCATCATGTATGCCGACGACAAGGGCGGCGCTTTTCCTGAAGACGGAGAGCAGGACCCTCACTGGATTGGCCCTGATTTCCGGAACACGATCACCAATGCCTACCGCGTCCAACGTAACCAATTCTACTGCCCGCACAATGCGGGCTGGAACCGCGACACCTTCTGGTATTACCAGAGCGGCGTCAGGACCACGGACCCGGCGGTGGTGGGCTATCTCTATTGGCCGGGCGAACCTGACTTTAACGCCTCGCCCTCTTTTTATCCCAACGGCGCGGCCATATGGGGCCAGCGCCCCATCTTCGCCGCCAAGACCACCGACCGCGCCTATTACCCGCTGCTGTGGACCGACATCAACCGCAAGTATCTGAATTCGTGGGGCCGGCCGGGAGATCCCAATCCTCTGACGATCGGCGTCAACCATTTCAACCGGGCCGGCAACAGCCCCGAGGGCTCGAACGAAGGCTACCTCGACGGCCACGCCGAGTGGGTCAAGGGCCTGTTCTTCAACCAAACGCCCAAAATGAGTTACGCCAGCCTGCAATTCTACTTCTATGCCGGCAGGCCTTGAATGACATCAGCCCCGGCCGGCCCAATTCCTTGACCCTGAACCGGCCCGTTGCATACTGGCGGCGGCGACGAACATTAATGAGCCAGACCAGCACTGATATGAAAGCAATTGCCCTTCTTCCCGCCTGCTTGATCCTCATCGTGGCAGCGCCGTTCCTCACGGCCCTGGCCGCCGAGGCGCCCGCTGCCTCCACTGCCTTTACCTCGCGGGACCCGGTGGTGCTCAAGGCCCTCGCCCTGGTGAAGGCTGGCAAATTCCACCGGGCCGAGACGTTATTGAGCGCGGCCGACAGTCGGGCCGATGCCGAGGCCCTGCGCGCCCGGCAGGAAACCAGCGAGATCATCCGCCGCACGCGCATCGAATACTCCCTCGATGCCGCCGGTCTCCTCGCCAAGATCAGGAGGTCTATCCCCGACGCCACCGCCCGGGACGTCGAGCGCTGGGCGAAGGCCAGCGCCGCCCGCTACCGCATGATTGACGGCAAGAAACTTTACTTTCGCCGGGAGCCGCAGAACATCTTCCTCTTCTGCGACGAAGCCAAAGACCGCCGCGCCAAGGCCGGCAACGCACCGCGGGAGTCTAATTGGAAGCTGACCGATCACCTCAAAGCCATCGTAGATGAAGCCGAGCGGACTGGCCAGGTCGAGGTCCGCCCCATTCGCCACCGCCTCACCTTCACGCTCACGCTCCGGCCCAACACGCCCGGCGTCAAAGCCGGCTCGCGGTTGCGCGTGTGGCTGCCTTACCCGCAGGAGTATCGCCAGCAGCGCGACGTGAAGCTCATCAGCACTTCACCCGAGCCCACGCTGATCGCCCCCAGTGCGGTGGACGGCAATCCCGTCGGCGGCGCTCCACAGCGCACCATATACTTCGAGCAGCAGGTTGCCGATCCCACGAAACCAATCCAGTTCAAGGAAGTCTTCGACTACAACTCCTACGCCTACTACCCCAAGCTGGATGAAGCAAAGGCGCAGCCGCTGCCGCCCGACTGGAATGGCGCCTGCCTGGGCGAGCGCCCGCCGCACATCGTGTTTGCCCCGGCGTTGCGCCGGCAAGCCGCCAGCATCATCGGACGGGAGACCAACCCGCTGGCCAAGGCGCGCAGGATCTTCCGCTGGGTCAGCGCCAACATCAAGTGGAACGCGGAGGACGAATATGGCATCATTCCCTCCTTCGCCACCAAAGGCATTACCGCCGGCCGGGGCGATTGCGGCGTGCAGGCGACTGTCTTCATAACGCTTTGCCGCATCGCGGGCGTACCGGCCCGCTGGCAGAGCGGTTTGGAAACCAAGCCCGGCGCCTCCTGGGGCATGCACGACTGGGCGGAATTCTACATCGCCCCTTGGGGTTGGCTGCCCGCCGACGTCTCGTACGGCGTGCAGAAATCCGAGGACCCCCGCATCGCCGACTTCTACTGCGGCCATCAGGATAGCTACCGGACCATCTTCAACCTTGATTGGGGCCGCGACTTCGTTCCCCCCAAGCAATCCTTGCGCTCGGAGCCGGCCGACCTGCAGCGCGGCGAGGTTGAGGTGGACGGCCAGAACCTCTACTTCGACCAGTGGGATTACGATATCAAGGCCGACCTCGACCCCGGCCCAAGCCCCAGGTGAGGCCAGGCACATGCCCCCGGGGCAGTAATCGCCCATTTACACGCCGCTTTCCGGTTGTGGGGCTGCTTTCCAAGGCGGATTAGCAGCACAAAGGACCGCAATCCTTCATTATAACCCCCTATTCCTGGACCCAATAGCCGCCCCGGTGTGACAACGCTGTGACACCCGTTATGTCCCGGTGTGGTTCCCATGGGGCCCGACCCCCATGGGAACCACACCGGGGCCCCGCCGGATTGTCACCGTCTCATTGCCGTATTTGGCTTGGGCGTGAAGTGCCTCAGGCCTGGGGGATGGGCGGAGCCGATAGTTGGGGCGGCAGGTGATGGTTTTGACCGGAAACACCCGGCTTGCGGCGCAGGTCTTGAGCCCAAGTGCCCGGTGAGACGATTCTAACCGATGCTGGCCAGGTTGGATTCCGGGCTGTGGGCCGGCAATACGTCAGGGAATTTGCGATTTCACGCACAAACGTCCCGCTAATGTCCTGGACTTATCGTTGCTGCTCCAACCACGGTCAGTTGGTCTCAGCCCATCAATGGTTGATCTGCGCCCTTCCGGGATTACGGGGACTGGACGGCCCGGTAGAAGCGCGCCGGCAAGCTCCCGGCCTCCGTATCGGTGTAGGTCAGCCCATTGGTCGGCATGGTGTTGGTGAAAACGGGCGACCAGTCCGGTGAGATCGCGGAGAGATTGCCAGCCGCCTCGATCACCAGCGCGACGGGCTGGAGATTGTCCACCAGCATCTCGAAGCCACCAGCGGTCGGTCTGGATTGGGTGAGCAACAGCGGGAAGGAGTATTTCACGGTGGCAAAGGAGCCGGGCGGGCTTCCGCTGCTGGTTGAGTATCCCGTGACGATGACGTCGCCGTTCCCATCAACCGCCATCCCTGCGGGGTAGTCGCTGCTGTTGCCCGGCCCGTTGTAGCGGTTGGTCCAAAGCGGCGCGCCGGCGCTCGAATAACCAATCGTCGTGTAGTCATAGGAGGTTCCGGAGCCCATGGAATAGCCTGTCACGATCACGTTGTTGTTCTCATCCACCGCCACTGCTTGCGCACAGTCATTGGTGCTCCCGGGACTGCTATAGCGGTTGGTCCAAAGCGGCACGCCCGCGCTCGAGTATTTGATCGTCGCGTAGTTGGTGGAAAGCGCAGGGCCGGAAGCCCCCGTCACGATCACATTGTTGCTGGCGTCCACGGCCAAGGCCCGGGGGTAGTCATCTCCATTTCCGGGCCCGTTGTAGTAATTGGTCCAGAGAGGCACACCCGCGCTGGAATACTTGATCGTCGCGTAATCATACGAGCTTCCACCGCCCCCGGAATACGCCATCACGATTACGTTGTTGCTGCCGTCCACCGCTACGGCCATCGCATCCTGGGCGTCGTCTAGCCGCGGGTCGTAGTTGCGTCCGCAGCGGTTGGTCCAGAGCGGCGTGCCGGCGCTGGAATACTTGATCGTCGCGAATCCAGGGGAGCCATACAAAAATCCCGTCACGATCACATTGTTGCTACCGTCCGCCACAACACCCGTCGCCAATCCATCAGAGGCCGGTAGCCCGAAAAGATTGGTCCAGATCGGCACCCCCACGCTCGAATACTTAACCGTCGTGTAATCGTATGTGCAGATCACGTTGTTGCTGCCGTCCACGGCCACCGCGTTGGCAATCCCATAACCTCCAAACAGATCGACGCCGTAACGGTTAGTCCACAGTGGAACGCCGGAACTCGAATACTTGACCGTCCAGCCGGCTGCGCCGCCATACCACTCTTGCGAATACCCCGTGACGATCGCGCTGTCGTCGGCGTCCACTGCCATAGCGGTGGGGTAACTGGTCCATTCCCCCTCGTTTTGATTGTAGCGGTTGGTCCAGAGTGGCACGCCCACGCTCGAATATTTGATTGTCGCGGCTCCAAAGAGCCATCCCAAAGCTTCAGCCACGATCACGTTGTTGCTGCCATCCACCGCGACAGTAGGGCGGCCATAACCCCCATAGTAGCGTTGGACCCACGCCTGGACGGCGGTCTCGGCTCGGGTGAGGTCCGGGAGAATGAGTAATAATACCAGCGGTAAAAACAAAGGGGGCCTGGGGAAAGTTATCTGCATTTGATCGTCCTTTCAGTTGGGTTGTGGTTAATCGATAGATATACTGGAACCTGCCAGGGGTAGGAACGAGCAGTGCGGCCTGAACATCCCTATGTTCATAAAGCCGACCCTACGCATTCTCTCCAGCTCCGGGAAGTGTGCGTTTAGGCGCACACCTTCGCGCAAGCCGCACAGGTATCAGCGCGGGGCAGGCGTCCATGCCTGCCCCAATTTGCCAAACAACCTGGAGCGGCTCCAATGCCGGCGGGGATTTGTAATGGCCCGCCTTCAGGCGGTGGACTATGGTCTCTGGCAGCGTTAACCCGGATAACTATGAAAGCCAAACTGACCTATACCGAGGCCAAAGAGGACGAATGGCCCATCTGCCCTCATTGCAGGAAGGAACTGCGGGAGTTCAAGTTCAAGCGGCGGGGCTGGCTAACGAGCATTACGGCCTTCTGGTGTCCCCACTGCCGCTGTTTGCTGAGCGCCTCCACCACGTTCAACGGATAGCAGGAATTTGCTTTTTCACGGGCCGCGCATACGCAGCGCTGCGCGAGTGAGCCACGGATTAGGATTCTTCCCCCGCTTGCCGTAGCGCCCGGCATCCAACACCTGTTTGAACCTGGACGCGACTTCCTGGCGGATCGGCTTGAACTGCTCCTTTTGCGCGCCGGTCAGTTTTGTTGAAACGCGGGTTCGGTCGGCGGTTGGATTTACGACTGAGCCGGAGCAAGAACAACCCGGAACCCGATGTAGTCGTACGAGCGGTACGGAGCCAGGCTGTAGCGCGACGCCGACCGGCAGAACCGGCCCCAGTAGTCCCAACTGCCGCCGCGGAACACGCGGCCCGAGCCCGAGGGCGGACCTTGCGGATCAATGGCATTCCCTTCAGGGTATGATCCAAACCAATCCTGGCACCACTCATGCACATTCCCGTGCAGGTCATGCAACCCCCACGCATTCGGCAGGTAGCTGCCTGCCGTCGTTGTGCGAGCCAGCCACGGAATCGCGGGGTTGGGAATATGGATGTCTCCGCTGGCGGCGTCGTATTCGTACCTGGTCTGGAAGTTCGCCATTCCGCCATGAATCGCGCTCCCGAAATGGAAGGCGTTCGTTGTTTCCGCCCGGCACGCGTATTCCCACTCGGCCTCGCTCGGCAGACGATACACCCAGTTGGCAGGCACTCGCCCCGCTGCTTGCTCGCGGCTCGTCAACAACCCGCAGTAGTTTGTTGCGTCGTTCCAACTCACCTGCTCCACCGGCCGGCTCAAGTCCGGGTCAATCGGGTTCCCATGAAAGTCCTGCGTGGTAAAGCGGCTTGGATTGCTCCCGATCAACTCCAGGTAATCTCCTTGCGTCACCTCGTGCTTGCCCATGTAAAACCCCTTCGTCAGTGTCACGGTGTGCTGGAGTTCATTCGCAAGTCTGAGCACCTCGTTGGTAGGGCTGCCCATGACAAACGAGCCGGGCGCAATCCACACCATGCCCGTTTGGGGAACCACGTTCGTCGGCAGTTGCTGGGAAAATGCCCGGTAGAAGCGCAGGGCGGTGAAGGCTCCCGTTTCCACCACCGGACCGGGGCTGTTGGACAGCACCGTCAGGTTGGTCAGGAACTGCCAGGCGCTCGCGGGTGAAAGGCCGGTGCGGTATTGAATCGTGCAGGCGCTGCCGGGATCGCCAGTGATGCTCATTCTCACGCATCCATTGGACACTTGCCCACTCAGCACCGGTGGCGATTGGGCGGGAAGGCGTGAAGCCGCAAGCAAAAGCACAGCACAGAATGCAAAAAGAGGCCGGCCACGCTTTGAGCAGGGTAACGTCATATTCTACTGGCACTGAACCGCAGGTTACCATTATGCGCCTCCACCCGGGGGATTGCAAGAGCCTGCCGGAGCCGCTTTTCCTGCTGGCCTTGGCCCCGTCGGCGGGTCAACTTAAGGGCGATATGGCGAGCATCCAGATCCGTTGGACCGGACTTGCCGACCTGCAGCATGGTCACGCAAACACAACTGGCGCTGAACGACGCGGCCGAGTGGCTGGGCGACTGGCATCCGCTGGCCGACCAGCTTGGCTCCGCCAACGGGCTCGTCACGCTCAGCTCGGTGTCCGCCACCCTGCGCCTGGCGCCGGTGCATAACCTGACCGCGCTCCGGCATTTCCTGCGGGAATACCAGACGCACATTCTCCTTCCCTTCGAGCTTCCGGCCATCCAATGCGCCCACGGCCACGCGTCCCGTCACGAGGTGCGCGAGCTGGTCGAGTTTGACGGCCGCCTCGGCGGGGAACCTCTCCTCCGCCACTTCGCCCTGGCCAGCCACCGCGTTGGGCAATTCGAATTGCGCAAGCTCCGGCCCCTGCGCGACGAGCGCGTCGTGCAACGCTACCTGCGGGCGGTCGAGAGCGGCCGGGCCCGCGGGTGGCACACCCTGGTTTACGGCCTCACACTCTCAGTCTATTCGCTCCCATTGCGGCAAGGGCTGCTCGGCTACGCGCACCAGATCATCCGCGGCTTCATTCACTCCGCCGCCCGCAGCCTGGCCTTGTCCGAACACCAATGCCGCGCCTTGTTCGATGCCCTTTGCCTCCCTCTCCCCGGCGCGGTCGAGATGCTGCTGTCGCAGCCGGCCTCCGCGCAGCCCAGGCGCGGATCATAAGCACATCGTCGCCAGGGGCTGCAGCGCTGGCAGGATGCGCCCGTGCGGCTCTTGCCGCAATATTTGGGCTCGCGGGGACGCCCGCGCTCCTCCTTAATGGGGATACTTGATTGCATGAATAGCTACTTCAGCGTCGGCGACTGGGTCATCATCCTCCTCTATCTGCTGGGCATCATCGCCCTCGGCCTCTGGTTCGGCAAAGACCAGCACAACACGCGCGACTACTTCCTCGGCAGCAAGAACGTCCCCTGGTGGGGCATAGGACTGTCCATCGTTGCCGCCGAAACCAGCGCGCTGACGATCATCGGGGTGCCGGCGATGGCCTACGGCGGCAACATTGCCTTCATCCAGATGATCATTGGCTACGTCATCGCCCGCATCATCCTGGCCATCGTCCTGGTGCCCCATTACTTCAAAGGTGAGATCTACTCGCCCTACCAGCTGTTTGCCAACACCTTTGGGCCCTCGGCCCGCCAGACCGCCGGCGGCTTCTTCCTCATCAGCGAAACGCTGGCCGCCGGCGTGCGCGTCTATGTCGCCAGCATTCCCGTGAAACTGATGCTCGGCGACAAGGTCCTCGGGTTCGGCACCGGCGATCCCATCCTCGGCGCCATCCTGCTATTCGTGATCCTCTCCCTGCTTTACACTTACGTCGGTGGTGTCAAGGCCGTGATCTGGACTGATGCCGTGCAATTCGCCCTGTTCCTGCTCGGCGGCGTTTTCGCCCTCTGCTACATCCCCACGCTGGTGGACGGCGGCGTCGGCGCGGTATTCTCCAGGGCCGCTGAGGCGGGCAAGCTCCACTGGCTCAACGCCACACCCCCGGCCGGGGCCTCCCTCATCCAATTCCTGTTGGACAAGCCCTTCAACATCTGGATGGGCGTCATCGGCGGCACGGTGATGGTGCTATCCTCCCACGGCGCGGAACAGTTAATCGTCCAACGAGTGCTGGCCTGCAAAACCGTCGCCGACGGCCGCAAAGCCCTCGTCTTGAGCGCCGTCATTATCTTCCCCCTCTTCCTCATCTTCCTGCTGGTCGGCGCGATGCTCTGGGTCTTCTACCAGGGCCATCCCTTCCAGATCCCGCTTCCCGAAACCCGGCCCGGCTCCGGCATCGCCGCCAACGACTTCATCTTCCCCATCTTTATGATGACAGAAGTGCCCCACCTGCTGAAGGGGTTCCTGATTGTCGCCATTCTCTCCGCCGCCATGTGCTCGGTCAGCTCGGCGCTTACTTCCCTGGCTTCAGTCTCCACGATGGACTTTGTCAAACACGTCCTGCCCAATCGCAGCGAGGGCTTCTTCCTGCGTTTCAGCAAGATTTCCACCGTCGTGTGGGCCGTTGCCTTGATCATCGTGGCTTCTCTGAGCCGCCAGGTGCCCTTTGTTTTGAACGCTGCGTTTGCCCTGCGCGGCCTGACCAGCGGCGCGCTGCTTGGCGGTCTGGCGCTCGCCGTCTTCTGGAAAAGAGGCCGCGGCATCCCCGTGATCGCCGGCATGGCGGTGTCCCTGGCGGTGATGACCGCCATCCAGATTCTGCCCAAGCTCGATTGCGCCAGAGGCCTCTGGATGAAGACCGTCGGCACCGAAATCTTCTGGCCCTGGTACACACTCATCGGCTCCGTGATCACCCTCGCGACCGCCTGGCTGGTGCGCAGGTTGCTGCCCGAACCGAACTCCTCGGTGACGCCGGCCGCCTAGCGCCAGGTTCTCACCCCGTGCGGGCGCCGCTGGCTACTCTCTGCCGTGCCAGCAGTAGGTGCAGAGTTTTTCCCTGGGCAGGCCGATGGATGTAACCAGATCGTCGAGCTGCTGGTACTGGAGGGTGGTCAAGCCCAGCCGATGGCGTATGCGTTCTACCATGGCGCGGTGTTTCTCCGAGTCGGGCTGGACATACTCCGGCGGCGGCGGACCATCCTGTCCCTCCATCTCGCGGATCGCGCGCCGGGCGGCCAGGTCGAGCTCCGATTTGGACCGGGAGAAGTTGAGGAACTTGCAGCCGAACACTAGCGGCGGACAGGCCGGCCGCATATGGACTTCCTTCGCCCCGCAATCGAAGATCCGCCGGACGGTGTCGGTAAGCTGGGTGCCGCGCACGATCGAATCTTCGCAGAACAACATGCGCTGGCCGTGGATCAGTTCCTTGATCGGGATGATCTTCATGCGCGCCACCAGGTCGCGCGTGGACTGGTCCTGGGGTATGAAGCTGCGCGACCAGGTGGGGGTGTACTTCACAAACGGCCGGCGAAACGGCACACCTCGCTGGTGGGCGTAGCCCATCGCGTGGCCTGTGCCGGAATCAGGAATGCCCGCGACGACGTCCACGGGCACAGTGTCCCGCCTGGCCAGCGCCGCGCCGCAGCGGTAACGGCAATCCTCCGTGTTGATGCCCTCAAAGGTGGACGCCGGATAGCCGTAGTAAACCCAAAGGAACGCGCAGATCTGGCAGTAGGTGCCCGGCAGGGCAACCGGTTCGATGCCCTCCGGCGTCAGCCGGACAATTTCCCCCGGCCCAAGCTCGCGCACAGTTTCGTAACCCAAGTTGGGGAACGCGCAGGATTCCAGCGTGGCCGCATAGGCGCCGGCTTTGCGGCCGAGGATCATGGGGGTCCGGCCCAATTTGTCGCGGGCGGCGTAGACGCCCCCGTCGGTCAGCAACAGCAGGGAACAGGAGCCGGCGATAGCCTCCTGGGCGATCTGGATGCCCTCGGCGAAGGTTGCGCCCTGGTTGATGTATAGCGCTACCAGTTCGGTCGGATTGACTTCAGCGCCGCTCATCTCCGAGAAATGCGCCGAGCGCAGGCCGAAGGCCTTCTTCACCAATTCGGCCAGGTTCGCAATGCGCCCGACCGTGACGATCGCGTAGTTGCCCAGGTGCGAGCCGATGATCAGCGGCTGGTCCTCCGTGTCGCTGATCACGCCGATGCCCATCCGCCCCTTCAGCTTGTGGACGTCGTGCTCGAACTTGGAACGGAACTGGGCGTTGCTGATGTCGTGGATGAACCGTGTGCAGCCTGTGCCGTGATGCACGGCCATGCCCCCGCGGCGGGTGCCCAGATGTGAATGGTAGTCGGTTCCGTAGAACAGGTCGTTTACGCAGTCGTCCTTCGAAACCACGCCGAAATAGCCACCCATATTAAATCTGTGTCAGTTGGTAGTTGTAATTACGCTCACCCCGCAGCTCTGCAGGTATTGCTTCAGCTCGGGAATGCGAATGAGGCCAAAGTGGAAAACTGACGCCGCGAGCAGCACCGTTGCCCCCGCTTCAGCGGCGTCGCGGAAGTGCTCCATGGCTCCTGCGCCGCCCGAAGCGACGACCTCCGCCTGAGTGGCCGAAGCAATCTTGCGGATCAAGGGCAGATCGAAGCCGGTGCGGGCGCCATCGGTCGCCTTGCTGGTCGGCAGAATGCAGCGCACGCCATAACCGGCCACCTGGCGAGCCCATTCCAACGCGTCTGCGCCGGTGGCGGTGCGGCCTCCGTCCACGAACACCTCGTAACCCGAGGGCAGCGACGGATTGCGGTCCACGTCAATTGCTACAGTGACCTTCTCCACCCCCAGTTCGCGGATCATCTCCGCGATGATCTTGGGATTGCGGAACGCCGCGCTGCTGGTGGACACCTTGTTGGCTCCCGCCTCGATGACGGCACAAGCCGACGCCACATCCTTGATACCTCCGCCTACCGTGAAGGGAATGGTTGCCACGGCCGCCACGCGCTTGACGACTTCCAGCATGGTGCCGCGGTTTTCGACGGTGGCGGTTATGTCCAGCATGGCCAGTTCATCGGCGCCCGCCGCGCAGTAGGCCCAGGCGCAGCCGACTGGGTCCCCCGCGTCCTGAATATCAACGAAATGCACGCCTTTGACCACCCGCCCATGTTGCATGTCCAGACACGGCATGATACGGATTTTCGGTTTCATACGATTAGCTTCGGCGGTTTAGTTCTGTCCCCGCTCAGATATATTCCACCGTGGCGGGGGGCTTGGGCGTCAGATCGTAAACGCAACGGTTGACACCCGGGATAGCGGTGATGCGGCGGCTGAGGCGGTGCAGAGTCGGCCACGACAATTCCCGCACGGCAGCCTTGCGCGCATCCACACTGTCAATGCAGCGCACTACGATGATCTGGCCAAACTCGCGTTTGCCGTGGCGGATGCCGGTGGCGCAATCCTGGAGCAACACCGCCAGGTACTGGAATGCGCCGGAACTCTGGAGTTCCTCCTCCACGATCGCCGTGGCCTTGCGCACAGTGGCCAGTCGCTCGCGGGTCACCTCGCCCACGATGCGGGTCGCGAGGGCGGGGCCGGGGAACGGGATGCGCTTCGTGATGCTTTGGGGCAGGCCCAGCAAGGCGGCCACGCGCCGCACACCGTCCTTTCGCAGCGTGGCCAGGGGTTCGAGGACTTTGTAGCCGTAAGTCTTTTGCGGGTCTATGCCGATCTGCGCCAGGATGTTGTGCTGGCGCTTGATGCCGGCCACGGTTTCCTCGATGTCAGTCAGGATGGTGCCATGGAGCAGAAAGGTCGCCTTCGATTGTTTGACCGCCTTGGCAAAGACATCCCGGTAGAAGGTGTTCGTGATTGCCTGGCGCTTCTCTTCGGGGTCGGTCAACCCCTTGAGCGCCCGGAGGAACTGGCTGCGCGCGTCCACCAGTTTCACGGGGATGCCCATGTGCTGAAAGATCTTCACGACGCGCTGCGGTTCCCCTTCGCGCATGATCGCGTTGTCCACGAGAATGGTTTTCAACTGCTTGCCCAGCGCCTTGTGCGCCAGGACGGTGACCGCCGAGCTGTCCACCCCGCCGCTGAGGGCGTTGATGGCAATCCCGCCGCCCACTTCGCGCCGGATGGCGGCCACTTGTTCTGCGATGAATGTCTTGTAGTTCATAGATGCTCTGTGCTCGCTAATGTCCGCAATGCTGCATTTGCGCGCGGGAGGCTATCCGGATTTTCCACAAAGGGGAGCAGAAAGTGATCATGGCGGAAGCCAGACCATTTTCAGGCGTGAAGGGGAAGGAAATGGCGGCTATTGTATAGCCATGAAGCAGGTCCTGGTTGAGATGGTAGTCGTCTTGCTGTTGCTCGGGGTCAACGGCGTGTTCGCCATGACGGAGATTGCGGTGGTCACCGCCCGGAAGGGCCGGCTCCGCCAGTTGGCCAAAGGCGGCCACGCGCGCGCCCAATTGGCGCTTGCCTTGGCGGAGTCCCCGAACCGATTTCTCTCGACCGTGCAAATCGGGATAACGCTGGTTGGCATCCTGGCGGGCGCGTTCAGCGGCGCCACCATTGCCGAGGAACTCGCCTTGGCGCTGGCGGCTGTGCCCGGCTTGGGCCCCTACAGCGACGTGATCGCTTTGGGTGTCGTGGTGCTGGTGATTAGTTATCTCTCGCTGGTGCTGGGTGAACTCGTGCCCAAACGCATCGGCCTGGGCAATCCGGAAAGAATCTCCATGCTGGTCGCCGGGCCGATGCAGGCATTGTCGGTGGTTGCCGGCCCCCTGGTGAGGTCCCTCAGCCTTTCCACGGACGGCCTGCTGCGGCTGCTGGCCATCAAGCCGCAGAAGGAGGCCACGGTGAGCGAGGATGAGGTCAAAGTGCTCATGCAAGAAGGGCTGCGGGCGGGCGCGTTCCAGAAAGTGGAAAGCGACATCGTCGCCAGCGTGCTCGATCTTGACCGCTTGATGGTGCGCGACATCATGACGCCCCGCCCCAAAGTCATCTGGTTGAATCGCGACGACCCGCACGAAACGGTTTGGCACAAGATCGTTGTGAGCGGCCACTCTTTCTTCCCGGTTTATGAAGGCAATCGCGACCGCGTTGTGGGGGTGGTTTCCGTGAAAGCGGTTTACGCGAACCTGGCGGCGGGGGTGGGCGTGAACCTCAGAGACTTGATGGTGCCGCCGCTGGTTGTGCCGGCGACGCAGAACGTGCTGCAACTGGTGGAGACCTTCAAGAGGAGCGGCAAGCACCTGGCGCTGGCGGCCGATGAATTCGGCGGCATCGTGGGTCTGGTGACCCTCAACGACGTGATGGAGGCCATAGTAGGGGATTTCCCCTCTCAGGATGAGCGGGCCAAGCCGGCGGTCACGCGGCGGCCGGACGGCTCGTGGCTGATTGACGGCATGATTGAAATTGCGCGCGTGGAGCAGGCGCTGCCGGGCTTCGTGGCCGAGGACCCCTCAAACAAGGAGTATCAGACGCTCGCCGGATACATCGTGAAACGCCTGGGTCGCCTGCCCCGGGAAGGTGAGACGTTCGAGGCGCACGGCTACGTTTTCGAGGTGTTGGATATGGACCAGCATCGCGTGGACAAGGTGCTCGTGGTGCCCTTGCGGCCACCGGCCGGCAGCCGAACCCTCCCTGCCGCTTAAGTGGCCGGAGCCCTGGCCGCTAATCCTGTGCGTGCCGATGCCCCAACTCCAGTTTCAGCGCGCCGAGCGACAGGTTCATGTCCCGGAGAAACGCCACCAGCGAGCCGCTTAATGCCAGCAGGCACGCGATGAACAGCAAGCTGATCAGCAGCCCCAAGTCCAACCGCAGCAGCGCCGTCAGAAACAGCACAATAATCAGCACTGACGCCAGCAGCACGCTCACCCCCGATAACAGGATGGAAAGCCGCGCGAGCCGCGCCCGGCGATAGAGAATTTGAATTTGTCCCTCCAGCCGCTCCCGGTCCGCACCCGCCAGTTCCCGCAACTCGCGCATCAGCAGCCGGGAGCGGTCAATCGTCCGCCCGTAGCGGTTGGTGAGCGTAAGCAACAACAGGCCGACGCCCGAGATCAGGATGACCGGGCCGATGGCCACTTGCAGCACAGGAATCAGCTCATGCAGTGGTGTCGAAGGCATATCCAGGCCAAAGTTAACGCCGCCCTCCTGCGACGCAACCCCATTTCCCTCTGCGGGATTTGCGCCGCTACCCCTTGCCAACGGTTCGCCTGCCTGCTCTCATAGCCGCATGCAAGTAGTACGTTCCAACCCGCCTCGCAGCACCGCCAATCCGCGGCGATTCAAGAATGCGAGCAGCCTTCGCCGCAAGGCCGGAATCGTTCTGGCAGCGGCCTTTGTGGGAGGCATGCTGCTTCCGCGTGCCGTGTGCGGGGCGCCGGCGATCGAGAACCGCGTCGTGCTCGACATCGAAGCGTCCAAAGACAATCCTCGCAACTCGGAAGGCGCCTTCATCACCCTCAAGTCCGGCCGCATCCTCTTCCTCTACACCCAGTTCTATGGCGGCGGCGCGGACGAAAGCCCGGCCCGGATTGTTTCAGTTTGCTCCGACGACGCCGGCCGAACCTGGAACCGCGACCCCCGCGTGGTGGTAGAAAACACCGGGCGCGAGAATGTGATGAGCGTTTCGCTGCTGCGCCTCGCGAGCGGCAGAATTGCGCTGTTCTACCTCATCAAGAACAGCCTGCACGATTGCCGGCCCTGGATGCAGATTTCCACCGACGAGGCCCAAAGCTGGTCCGCGCCCAGGCTGGTAGTCGATGCGCCCGGCTACTTTGTGCTCAATAACGACCGGGTCATCCAGCTTGGCACGGGCCGGCTCATCGCGCCTGTGGCGTTCCATCGCACGCGGCGGTCCGACCCGCGGGACCACCGTACTTGGGACTCCCGCGCGATCGCCCTTTGGTATCTGTCGGACGACGAGGGAATGACCTGGCGCGAGGCGAGCGATTGGTGGGTGCTGCCGCTCCCCAGCCGTACCGGCTTGCAGGAGCCGGGCGTGGTTGAACTGCCCGGCGGCCACTTGTTCACCTGGGCGCGGACGGACCAGGGCGCGCAATGGGGCTGCGTCTCGACCAATGCCGGCTGGTCGTGGCCGCCGCCCGCCGCCACCGCCCTGAAGTCGCCGATCTCTCCCGCCAGCCTGAAGCGCTTGCCCGGCTCGGACGACTTGCTGGCCGTGTTCAACGACCATTCCGGCGCCTTTCCGTTCCCGGAGGGCAAACGCACGCCGCTGGTCGCCGCGATCTCCTCCGATGGCGGCCGGACCTGGCCCGTGCGAAAGCTTCTGGAAGACGACCCGAAGGGCATGTACTGCTACACGGCGATTCATTTTGCGGGGGATGCGGTGCTGCTGGGCTACTTCGACTTCCGGGGCATTGATTCCAAGTCCGCCAACCGGCTCCGCATCCGGCTCCTCAGCCTTGATTGGCTGCGCGCCGCCACGAAGTAACCCTGACCTTCTCTCGCGAAGCGGTTGTTGGGCAAGGCGCCGCTGCCTCTTTTGGCCCGGCCAGAATCAGCAGCAGCATTCCGGCGCAGGCTATCGAGATCAGCAACCCGGGCAGCAAGTAATTCTGGTGGAAATAAACCCGGACCAGGTGTCGCCCCGCAGGCACGGGGACGGCCCTCATCCAGTGGTTGGCGGGTACGCAGGCCCGGGTTTGCCCGTCAATTTCCGCCCGCCAGCCAGGGTACCAAGCTTCACTCAGCACCAGCAGGCCATTCGTTTTGGCTTCCACTTCAACCAGCAGCCAGTTCGGCTCAAAACGGCGGATGGTTGCTGCCGCCCCAGGCAGGCTGCTGTGAGGGGCCAGAGGATCTGACAAGGGCTTCTCCAGCAAGGCGCTCTTGTGAATATCATGCCCCTGCACGAGACGTTTCAGAACGCCACCCGCCTCATCCACTACCTCCGTCGCATAGACTACATACGCCCGCGGGGCCGCGTTGGATGCAAACTGCAGCGTCCATTCGCTCGTGTCCACTCCCGCCACCAGTCCCAAGTCGGGATATGGGAACGGGCCGCGATCGTACACCTCCCCGGCGAGCGAGTTGTTATCGAAGTCAGGCGGCTGAATCCCAAGCGTTGAGTGTAGGTATTCCCAAGGACGCCGCAGGAACAAGGAGCAGTTTGCGTCGAATGTGCTGTAGCGATACACCATGGCGTAGTTCGCCGGGACCAGTGCCCAGGGCACGCACACCCGCGGCGGCGGCTGCGCCGGTTCCAGTAAGCCCGCCTCGCGCAATTGCGCTGCCAGAACCCGCTGAAACGAATGGTCCGGTCGCACTTTGAAGATAACGGTGTAGTTGCAGGCCTGCTTGATGATCCACGTGCCATAGACCAGGCTAAGCCCCTGCAATAAAACCGCCCCGACCAAGACAGGCGAAACCGGGGTGCCGAACTTGCGTCTCCACAGGGCCCGGAGACGGGGGTGCGGCCGGCTGAGCCAAATCCCGGCGGCACAGATCAACGCTAGCACCGCCAGCACAGCCTCGCGCGGATGTATCCTAAACCCACTGAAGCCGGGCAGCCACTTGTAGAACAGTGGAAAGAACGGCGTGTTGTCGCCCAGCGCCAGCAGTAAGGCAACGATGACCACTGCTAGCAGGCCGCGCACGCTGTGCTCGCGCAACCGGCACAATCCTGCCAGCCCGAATACCAATGCAATTGGACCGAAGTAAAGGGTTGTCTCCCAAGTAACCCACTCGCGGCCCCCCCAGATTCCGAGAGGACTAAGTAGGCTTTCAAACTCAGCCCACTCGAGCTTAAAGTAATTTGCAAACGCCGGCGACGCCCTATACCGGTTGCCCTGCTTCGCCAGCTCGAGGAAGGGCAGCAGCACCATGGCCACCAGCCCTGTGCACCAGATACCCGCCGCTCCCAGTTGGCCAAGGCTCCGCACGGCGTCCAGCAGCGCCTGGCCCAACGGCAGCCGCACCGCCCGGCCGAGAATGAATACCCCCTGGCCAATTCCCGTGAACCAGAACACCTGCGGGTGACCGCATAGAAACTGCAGCGCCAGCAACAGGGCGTGCCACCCGATTCGCTCGCACCGCCAAGGTCCTTCCGTCCGCAAAGCACAATAAAACAACGCTGGGACATAGCAAAGTGCCCAGCAATAGTGCACCTGCCCCGTCATCCACCGCGCGGTCAAGGAGCAGCTCCCCAGATAACAGGCCGCCATGAAATAGCTCTGCCAGCGCCCCACCTGGAGCGCCCCTCCCAGCGCCCTCATGCCGAACACACCCAGTGCGCAGTGCAGCCAGACCAGCAGAAAGCTCCCGAGTCCCTGCCCCAGGCAAATCAGATAGACAGGCGGATAGAAGACCAGCATCTGTGTGTCTGCCAGGTATGGCCGCCCCAGACCGATGTAAGGGTTCCATAACGGCAACCGCCCTTCCTGCACGGCCTCCCTCAGAAACTGCAGGTTCGGCCCCAGAAACTGCACGTAGTCCCAGCTCTCCACCAGCTTGGTGCCGGCAAAGCACAGGACGGCGGCAAACAGCCCAATGGCGGCCACCACCAGCAGGTCCTCCCGCCGGGCCCGAATTGCTTCGCCTGACATACCGCCAGCCAACCACTCGCTGTTGCCACCGTCAAGTCGTTATACACCTTCACCGCTCTGTTGGCTCTCCCCTAACCAGGAGCTGGCAGATCTCCTGACGCAATCACGCGGGGCTCCCTCATTCCTGCAGCAAGATTCCGTTGAATGTCGCTTCAATTAGTTCATACTAGATCAAGCAACATGAGCGATTCCGTTGATCTGCGCCGAATCCTGACGGGCTGGCCGTTCGACCCGGAAAACGACGCGCGCATCGTGCGCGGCGACGACGGGCGGGAGATTCTTCAGGTGCGCACGCCGCTGGGGATCGAGCAATACGAGCTGGATGACCGGCCTGACGGCCTCCGCCCGCACGGGATGGAATCCGCGCTGGAGTACCACCTGCATCGGCTTAACCAGGCCAAGTTCGCCGGGCGCGAAGACCAGTTCGCGCTCAGCCCGCAGGAGTGCGGCGAGCTTTTTCACGAAGGGACGCTCTACTACTTCCGCTACGTGCGGCTGTTTCAGCTCAAGGACTGGGCGCGCACCATCCGCGACACCGCGCGCAACCTCCGCGCGTTTGATTTCCTGCACCGCTACGCCCGGCGCGAGGAGGACCAGCAATTCATGGAAAAGTGGCGCCCCTACATCCTGCGGGTCAACGCCAGCGCCGCCGTCATGCAGACCATGGAAAAGGGCGCCTACGACCAAGCGCTGAAGATCGCCCGGGACGCCATCCAAAAGATCGAAGGGCTTGCGGAGATTGAGGACGAGACCTTCACCTTCGAGCGGGAGCGCTCCCTCATGGCATTGCGCGAGCTGGAGTCGCAAATACAGAAGAACCGCCCCCTGTCCGAGCTGGAGCAGTTGGAGCATCAACTGCGCCGCGCGATTGACCGGCAGGAATTCGAGCGCGCCGCCCAGTTGCGCGACCGCATCCGCGTGCTCCGGCAGCAGCACATCTGCTGAGCCCTGGGGGGCGCCGTCCGCCCCGCGCTCAGTTCTCGTTAAGCGCCTGGGTAATCTCGAACGGGATGGCGGGCAGGGTGCCGACAGCGGCGCGTGGCGCGGGTGCCTTCTTCTTGTTCTTGGTCGATGCGGAGGGCGCCTGGCCCGGGAGAATATTGACGATCAGGTTGCCCTTTTGACCGGGCTTGGCTTTGGCGGCATCGCTGCACAACTCGAGCACCGTGACTTCGCTTCCGGGCGATACCCTCCCGAGCGTGATCCCTTCCGGGGGCTCGTTCAGCTCCAGCCGGAATCGGTTCGCGAAGCCTCCGGCCGGCGCCGAAATGCGCACGCGGGCGGTTCCGCCAGCGGGAATCTTCACCGGGGTGGGGCTGAGGACTTTGAGCGGCGCTCGGTTCATGAAGCGCCCGGCTATGGTGACGGCGAATTCGTGGGCGGGCACCAGATGCCGGTAGGCGAACGCCTGCATCATGTCTTCGGCGGGCACGGCGGAGTGGACGAGCGGGCGACCGCGGACAAAGGCCCGGCCTTCCAGCACGAGGTGGATCGGGGCGTCAGTTGGGGTCGGCGGCGGCTGGAGTGTGAGACGCACCTGGTCCTGATTCGCCGGGATCCTGGCGCCGTTTAACTTGAAGCCCGGGGGGGCGTCCGGCAGGGAGAGCGTGATCTCATTAGTGAAGCCGTCCCGGCGGAGAGCATAGACGGTCAGGGGCGTGGAGGCGCCGCCGCGCACGCTCAGGCTGGAGGGAACGACGCGCAGGGCGAAGTCGGGCCGGGGCGCGCTGAGGCGCAGGCGATAGGCATGCTCAGGCCCAGCCTGGCGCTGCGCGTCGCCGAGGTGGATATAGTAGGTCCCGTCGGCAGGCAACGTGGCGGTGAGGTAAGCGTCCGCGTAATGCGTGTCCAGGCCGGCCCCTTTGTCCTCGTGGTCGTCATTGAAGGCGAGTTGCTTGCCGCCGGCATCGGTGAGCTTGAGCGCGGAGTCCAGCGGGGAATCCAGGCGGCGGGCATAAACCTCCGCCACAATAGCATCCCCGGCATGGCCGGTGAAGCGGAACACATCCCACTCCCCCGACTGCTCTATGCGGCCGTTGACGATGATGGGGAGGGTGACCGGCTGGGCGGTGGCGGCCGAATTGTTCGGTTCCTGTTCGATGCGTTCGGGAAGGTTGTCCACCGCGAACGGCAGGTTGTTGATTATTTTGTCGTCCTTGCCCGCGTGCAGCGGATAGATGCCCGGTTCGCCGTTAGTCAGGGTGAGGCTGGTTGTGGGGAGGTTCCAGCCCTTGAGTTCGACGGTGGTCCGGGCATCAGCCGACCCGCCGAGCGGGAAGACACTGGTGAGGTAGGGCAGCTCGCCTGCGGCGATGCGATAGACGAAATCTTCGCGGCCGCGGTAAATGGAGTCCCGGATCTCGACCACGTATTCGCCGTCGCTGGGTATTTCATAGTGAAAGACGGGGTCGGGATGGAACAGATAGTGATCGGCGTGCGTCAATTCCCGGCCCTTGGAGTCGTAGAGCGCCAGGGCCGCCTGGAACCAGCCGGGCACAGCATCGGGCAAGTAGGGGATCAGCTCGCGCGCGGTGGCGGCGACGACCAGTTGCAGGCCCTTGCGCGCCTGGAACCGGTAGCGGTCCACGCCCCCGGGCAGGACCTGGCCGTTGATGATTGCCGGTAAGGTGATGGTCATCTCGAAGGGCGCGACCGCCTTCTGCTCATTATTGAAACGCAATTGCCTGAAGGAGGCCTCGTCGGGGACGGTCATGGTCTGGCGCTTGGTGAACTCGGGCAGTTGGCCGACCCAGAAACGGAGCGGGCTTGACAGCCCAGTCGGCGTGGCGAGCCTCAGTTCCCGTTCGCCCGGTTCGGCGTCGTCGGTCAGTGTGACGCGGAAGGTGGCGGTTTCGGCGATTGCGGGATTCGGGTTTCGCTTGGGGGCAAAGAGGAACATCCTCCGCCGGAGATCCGCGGCCATCTTCTCATCCGCGGCAGTCCAGACAACATTGGTGCCGCTGGGCGAACCGCCTCTGCCGCCGCGCTTCCGGCTGTTGCGAGCGGCAGCCAGCCGTTTTTGCTGCAACTCGCGCAGCTTGTCGCGCCCATCGTTGAACTCTTTCTGTGTCATAGGACGCGAGAACTCGACGAAAACGGCCCGCACCCCACCGCCCGAAATATAGGCGCTGGTGGCGTCCCGGAGATACTGACCGCCGACGGCGATTTGAAAGGTAGCGCCCTGCCGGCCGCCGGCGGGAAAGACGTAGCCGATGCGCGGGCCGGTAGGCTGGGCGCGGACCCAAGGGGCAAGCGCGAGAAACACCACCAGCGCGGCGCAGAGTTGCGGAATTGGGCGACTCTGGGCCATTACATGATCTCCCTCAGGCGGCCCCCCGAGGGCACATCGTCGGTGGCGGCGGGGGTGAGACGCGCCGTGAGTCCCTGCGGGTGGGGCAGCTTGGCGTCCGGATCAATGCCCAGCAACTGATACATGCTGCCGATGACGTCGCACGGATAGACAGGGCGATCCTTGACGGTTTCTCCCTTGGCGTCGGAGGCCCCGACCACCTGGCCGCCTTTAAAACCGCCGCCGGCCAGCACCGCGGAAAAGACCTTGCCATAGTGGCCGCGTCCGCCGTTCCAGGGCGGTTCCCACTGGATTTTGGGTGTGCGGCCAAATTCGCCGCTCCACCAGACAATGGTGCTGTCGAGCAGACCGCGCTCGGACAGTTCCTGCAGCAACGCGGCCATGCCTCGGTCCATCTGCGGCAGTCTTTGGCGCAAGGTTTGGAAGATCCCCTTGTGCATGTCCCAGCCGCTGTAGTTGATGGTGACGTAGGGAACGCCGCGCTCGACCAGGCGCCGCGCCATCAGGCAGGACTGCCCGAACGTGGTGCGCCCATAGTTGTCCCGGACCGCGTCCTTCTCCTGCGACAGGTCGAACACCTTGCCCGCGTCGCCCAGGATCAGGTCGTAGGCCTCTTTCTCGCACTGCGCGGAGGTCGCCAGTTGCGCATCGCCGGGCAAGGCGTGCTCCAGCGTGTTCAGCCGGCGGAGCAATTCGCGCCGGTCCTGCTGCCGCTTGTCGGAGATGCCGGGGGCGACCACGCCTTCGACCGCGAAGCGCGCTTGTGCCGGATCGCCGCCGGTGGCAAAAGGCTTGTAGCGCGCTCCCAGGAAGCCGGCCTCGGAAAAACGCCCTTGCAATTGGGTCAGCACGATGTAGGGCGGTATCAGGCCTTTGTAGCCCGCATCGCGGCCCTTGAAGAACGAGACCACCGCACCGACCGACGGATACACCACCCGGCCGCCGGGCGGCCAGCCGGTCTGGACCATATAGGCGGCGGTTTCATGGCTGTTGATGCCGTGGGTCATGCTGCGGATGATGGAGTACTTGTCGGCATGTTTCGCCAGTAGCGGCAGCAGTTCGTTGATCCGGATGCCGGGCACGCTGGTCTCGATCGGGTTAGTGAACTGGCCGCAGTAATCGTTGCCAGCCTCCGGTTTCGGGTCGAAGGTGTCGAGGTGCGAGGGGCCGCCCCAAATCCAAATCTGGATGACGGCTTTGGCTTTGCCCTTCGTGGCGGGTGCGGTGGCGGATTCGACCGCTGGCGATTTGGCCTGGGCCGCTTGCAGTGCGCGCGCACTCAGACAGTTGGTGAGCAGCAAACCCGCGGCGCCCGCGAGCGTGCGTTGGACCGCTTCGCGCCGGGACATGGATGCCTGGGCTTGGGCCGGGTTATGGCCGCCCGGCGGGGAATTGGACGGCTCAGCATGGTGAGGCTGCGACTTGTTCATGTGTTGCTCCATTGCGTTGTGTCAGTGCCGGTAGAGAAACTCCGCGCTGTTGATCAACGACCAGACCAGGTCCACCGCGGCTTCACGACGGGAGAGTTTGCCGGACTGGAAGTAGTCTTCGGCAATCTTCAACTCCGTCTCGGTCGGGAAGCGCGAAAGGATGCCGAGGTACATGCCGGTGGCGATTTCGCGCGGGCCGTTGCTGGCCACTGTGAGGTTCTTGATCATGGGGCTCGCCTCGATCTTGCGCTGCATCTGGCTGGAATTGAGCAGATGCAGGCGCTGCTCGGCGGTGGGGCGGTTGTTGCGCTCGGCGACCAGGCCAGTGTCGCGGGACGAACGGCCGAACATCTCGAGGAAGCTGCTGGTAATGCTGCCGTCCGCCAGCGTAATCGAGCGGACGTTTGCCGGGATATAGGTAAACGGCTCGGGGATGGCGCTGGAATAGTTTTCGGTGCCGCCGGTGATCTTGTTCAGGGCGTCAATCAGCACCTCCGCGTCGAGCCGGCGCAGGGGATAATGCGCGAAGTCGGCGTCTGGCTCGGCCGTGGCGGCCTTGGGAATGGCAGAGAGCTGGTAAGTCTTCGAGTTGAGAATCAACCTGTAGAATGGCTTCAGGTCATAATGGCCGGCAATCAGCTCGCGCTCCAGCAACGCCAGCAGTTCGGGATTCGAGGGCGGGTTATCGGGGCGGATGTCATCCGGTTCCTGGATGATGCCCCGCCCCAGCAGCCAGGCCCAGACGCGGTTGGCGATGTTCCGCGTGAACCAGAGATTCTTCGGGTCAATAAGCCAGTTCGCAAATACCTCGCGCGGATCCTGGTCGGGCGACAGGCGCGCGGGGGTGCCGTCCGGGAAGACGGGCGCTGCCATCGGCACGGCGTTGGTCTTGCCGGGATCGAATAAGATGATCTCCTCCTTCCACTCGGCGGTGTCTTTGTAGCCGACCTTTGCGAAGAAGGCCGCCATGCCCGCCAGGCGATCCCTCGGCCACTTGTCCACCCGCGCGCCCATAAAGGTCAGCGCGACAGTTTGCGCGATGCCCTCCGGCTGGCGGTTCTGCATGGCGCGGTAGAAGTTCACCGGCGGCACGCGGAAGTTGCTTCCGCTGGCGGTGAGCATCTGCCGAACCATCTGGTCGTAGGGGACATTGTCCTTGAGGCAGGTGCGAACCCAGCGGTGATACGCCTGGGCGGCGTTGGGCCAGAGGTTGATGGGGAACTCGGCTTTGATGCGCAGCACGTCGCTCCAGCGCATCGCCCAGTAGTCGGCAAACTCGTTCCGCTCCAGCAGCCGGTCAATCAGCGCGCGCCGCTTGCCCGACGACCGGTCCAGGATGAACTCCCTGGCCTCGTATCCGCTTGGCAGCGTGCCAATGATGTCCAGGTAGGCGCGCCGGACAAACACACCGTCCGAGCAAATGGCTGCCGGCTGGACATTGCGCTGCTCCAAGCGCGCAAACACGACGTCGTCAATGGCATTCCGCGCCACCAAGTCCGCCTTGGCATCGTAGGGATTGGGCGCCGCGGCCGGGGCCGCGACCCCGCCGGGGACCGCCAGGACCAGGAAGGCCAGAAGCGACGCGGTCTTCGTCATAGTTTTCAGTTTCGCAGATAGGCTAACGCCGCACGAGCACAAATGTGCTTGATCCAACAGACGTTCCATGACCGGCGGGGGTTACGCCGGAAGGCGTGAGCGCGGGCGGCCGGCCTGGCGAACTCACCCTCGGGTGTGGCGGCAGGTGCGCACTTTCCGTCTGTTCGCCAAGGCAAGTGCGGAGGATTCCTCACTCCTTTCGACATGGGGCATATGGTTGGAGACATACTGGCGGCATACACGAGCCAATGGTGAGACTGGAGAGCGGATGGGCTGGAAACCGCTGGGGTAACGAAGGTCTTCTCGCTGTTTCAAACCAGGTGGCGGCCGGCTGTGGCGTTGGGATCAGTCACTGGGCTTGAGCGGGTGATTACTCCAGATGGTATAGGGGGCGATGGCAAACGTTTTGCCGTCGAGTGTGGTCTCGACGGATTTGGCGCCGGAGTTGAATGCAAACACCTGGCTACCGCGGCGGCAGACCCAAAGACCGTCGAGCTGGCCGTCCACGCCTTTGCGGCCGGCAAGCTGGGCTGACAATTCCCTTAGCCAGGCGCGGTCCTTGGCGAGCGGGGCGACACGTTTGAGTTGTTCGGCGCCGGGCCAGGGCGTGCCTTCCACGTTCATAACTGGATCGTGGCCCGCTGCGATGACCTTTCCCCCGGCGCGCCGGTAGGCGTCAATCTTGTCGAGGATGGGTTGGTCAACGATGTCGGCTTGGAAGATGACCAGCGCCGTGTAACGGTTAGTGGTGAGCGCGCCGTCGGCGATGAGGAGTTCATCAAGAACATCGAAATCGCACAGGTCGCGGAGCGGGTATGCCGCCTGGATGGTGGGTTCGAGGTTCCCGCCGAGGCGATAGAGCGTCGTCGCGCAGTAAACGGCGATTTCCGTCTCGCCGGGTTTCCCTGTGAACAGGTGGATGTATTTGCGGATATCCGGCGCGTGCGTCGCGAACTGGTAGCTGAAAAGCTGGCTCGCGCCGGAGGCGGCATCCGAGAACATCCGCCGCACAAAGCCCGTCTGGTCCAGGTCGCCGGCGGGCTCGGTGCATTCCTTGACGCCGTAGAACTGGTAGGCGGTCCCCATCCATTTGTCGCCGAAGACCGCGCCCCGGCAGTCGGCGGGCTGGAGCACGATCCGGTAGGGCTGCGCCATTTTCGCGTAGCCGGGACAGTAGGTGCCCCAGGCAATCGGGTTGACGCCGCCCGCATTGCCGCCGGGTTTCAGCCGCACTTTCCCGGGTGGGTAGTAGTTCAGCACCGTGCGGACGGACTGTTCGGCAAAGTCAATGATCGCCTGGTGATACCAGGCGATGAAGTCGAGCCAGCGTCGCCTGGCGGCGGCGGTGGGGAAAGCTGCCGGCGTGGGCTTGAACTTCTCATCGGCAAGCTCCGGGGGCACGCGCACGTCATCGAAGGAACGATAGTCGCCGCCCCAGGCCGCGTTGAGCCGGGCGATCTCCCTGTAACGCCGCTTCATGGCGATTTGAAAAGCCTGCACCCCATATGTGTCGCCGCACCAGTAACCCTCATGGCAATGGCCCATCTTCACCCAGTCCGGGACGAGCAGCGGATAGTTGCCCTCGCCGTAGGGCCCGAGGATGCACGCATAGACATCGTCAATCCGGTCGCCGAAATGGTCGCGCAGATTGCGGTAGAAGTGGTCATACCATTCGATCGTGCGGGGGTCATAGATCGAGAGGTAGTTGGCCTCCTGGCCGTGTTCGAGGCAGCGCATCAATGCGCGTTTCTCTTTCTGCTGATCGCGCAGCCAGACCGGCGGGAAGTGCACCCAGTCATACACCACATACTTTAGCCCGGCCTTGTGCAGGGCCTGCTCGACCGCGTCATGCTGCCGCCAGTCCCAGCGGCCGGGTTCGCGCTCCACGGCACCCCAGGCGATGTAGTCCTCGTTGGCCACCAACCCGAGGTGCTTAAGTTGGACCTGCGTTTCTACCGAAGGCGGCGGTTCGAGGACGTCGGGCCGCGGGAAGGCGCCGATGGGCGAAGCCTGGATGAAGCTAACGGAGAGGTTGCCGCTGGAGATGTTCCATGGCCGCCCGTCGAATGGGGTGTTGGTTTGGGCGGTGGCGGGAGGGCTCGAACACACCAGGGACAACAGGATCCACCCGAGGCGCCTGGCTGCGTGTCTAAAGTGTCGGAAACTGACGCGCCTGCGGGCCAGATGCCAGCCCTCCTGCTTAATGAGCCCGATCGCGTTGCGAATTTCCACACCCCGATGCTATCCGGAGAGGGCGATCCGTCAACACGCAGAGGCTCCGACGCCTCGCAGTTCAGTCCAGCGCGTCGTCTGATCCTTCTCCATCCGTCCAAAAGGAGAGCAAGATGCCCGAGCGCCTTCATGCATACGCGCTGGGCCCTCGCACGTTCTCGCACGTTGTGTTTGACAAAGTGGCGGAAAGGTAGTGCCATGCCGGCTAGCGTCTCGGCGCAACTGAATTCTGCTCCTGATCCATGAAGAAGTATAACGTCGGCATCGTTGGTTACGGCTGGGTGGCAACGGCGCACATCCCCGCCATCAACGCCACCACCCTTGGCCAGGTCACCGCCGTCTGCTCCTCGCGCAAGTTGGAAGCGGCGGCGATCAGCGCCCAGTATGGCAGCCCGATCAGCGTCTATAACGACCTGGACGACATGCTGGCCGATCCCGACATCCATGTCGTTTCGTTGTGCGGCTTTCCCACGCAGCGGCTGGACCAGGTCCGGCGCGCCGCCCGGGCCGGCAAGCACCTCATCCTGGAAAAGCCCCTCTGTCTCTCGCTCAAGGAACTGCGCGCGATGCAGAAAGCCGTGCGGCAGGCCAGGGTCAAGACCTGCGTCTGCTTCGAGTGCCGCTACGCCAGCCAATTCCAGGTCACCAAGACTATCCTGGACCGCGGTCTGTTGGGACACGTGCACTACGGGGAGGTGGACTACTACCACGGCATCGGTCCCTGGTATGCCCAGTTCCGGTGGTGCCGGTACAAGGACGAGGGCGGCAGCTCGCTGCTCGAAGCCGGCTGCCACGCCATGGACGCCCTGCTGTTGTGTCTGGGCAGCGAGGTTGTCGAAGTCATGAGCTACGGCAGCAAGTCAAGGAACAAGCTGTTCGCGCCGTACGAATACCCCAGCACGACCGTGACTATTCTCAAGTTCAAGAACGGGGCCGTGGGCAAGTGCACCTCTTCGATTGACTGCCTGCAGCCGTACTATTTCCACACGCACCTGGTTGGCAGCAAAGG
Source organism: Candidatus Paceibacterota bacterium (assembly GCA_035452965.1). NCBI lineage: Bacteria > Bacillati > Minisyncoccota > Minisyncoccota bacterium. The sequence goes on from DAOTCE010000002.1 coordinate 105,920, forward strand.
CAGTTTGCTCGACAACAAGTTTCACTCGTCCGACCTCGGCACCAACAAGGCGGCGTGGAGCGCCCTGGCGGTGAAGCCGGTGGATTCGGGCGACGTTTCCGATCACCCTTACCAGGCGCAGTTTGACGCCTTTTTCAACGCGCTGGCGCAGGGAAGGGAAATGCCGCTGACCAGCATGGACGACGCGGTCCTCACCCACGAAGCGGTCTTCGCCGCCGACCGTTCGGCGGAGCTGGGGCGGCCGGTGAAAATGACGGAGGTGAACCAGTATGCGAAGTAAAGTCGCCATTGCCATCGGGGCGCACCCGGACGACATCGAGTTTTACATGGCCGGCACGCTGCTGCTGCTCAAGCAGGCGGGCTATGAGACTCACTACCTGACCGTTGCCAACGGCAACTGCGGCAGCGCCGAGTACAACAGCGTGATGCTCCGCTCCATCCGCAACACCGAAGCCCGCGCGGCCGCCAAGATTCTCGGGGCGCACTTTCACCCGAGCTTCACGAACGACCTGGAAATCCTTTACAGCGTGGAGCAACTCCGCGCGCTGGCGGGCGTCATTCGCGAAGTCAAGCCGGGGATCGTGTTGACCCATTCGCCGCAGGACTACATGGAGGACCACATGAACACCTCGCGACTGGTGGTCTCGGCGGTATTCGCGCGCGGCATGCCGAACTTCAGAACGGTGCCGCCGCGCCCGACAGCGGATTACGATGCGACCATTTATCATGCGTTGCCGTACGGCTTTTGCGACCAGTTGCGGCGCCGCATTATTCCCGGCGCTTTCGTGAACACCACGGCCACCCACAAGACCCAGCTCCAGGCGCTCGCGGCGCATAAGAGCCAGCAGAACTGGCTGGATGTCAGCCAGGGCATGAACTCCTACCTGCTGGCCGTGGAAGACATGGCGCGGGCAGTCGGGCGCCTGTCGAAGCAATTCAAGTATGCCGAGGGCTGGCGGCGGCACTTGCATCGCGGCTTCTGCGGACCGGACGCCGACCCGCTGGCGGCGGCTTTGGGGAAGAACTACCTGGTGAATAGAGCTTACGAACGGCTCTGTCAGAAAGGCTACTGAATAAACCTTCGTGATTGGCAACTAAGACCACTCTGACTTATGGCACGCAAACTCAGTTCTATCGCCCCCGACTGGTGGGATTACACCACGCTCGACGCCGACATCATCCGCGACGCGGCCGCGCTTACGCCCGAGAAGATGCTCAAGCTGTCCCGGCCCGGCTTCAAGGTCGTGCTCTACGACACGATCGAGGAGTTTTACCTGGCCGAGGCGCTCGAATACATCACCGCCTGGAGGCAATCCTCGGCCGACAACCCGGTGGGCATCTGCGGGCCCATCGGCCCAACCGAGCAACTGCCGCTGGTGGCGCGCCTGGTCAATGACCTGAACCTAAACGTTCGTTCCGCCCATTTCTGGGGCATGGACGAATGGTTCCTCAACGGCAAGGAAACGCCGCCCACGCATCCGCTCTCGTTCGAGAAAGCCGACCGCGAGCTTTGTTTCAGCCGCGTTCGCAAGGACCTGGTGATGCCGGACGCGAACCTGCATTTCCCGAAAGGCAACACCGCCGCCTACCGCAAGAGCTGGGCTGCCGGCGTCCGCTGCGCCGTCATGCAGGGAGGCCAGGGTGACGTGAAGCACTGGGCCTTCAACGATCCGCCGCGCCGGGCGGGCAAGTTCAAAGACCAGCCGCCAGCGCCGGCGGACTACCGCAAGCTGGCCACGCGCGTGGTGGACCTGCATCCGCTGACCATCGCCCAGAACGCGCGCACCTCCGGCGGCGGGAACATCTCACTGGTGCCCACCCAGGCCATTTCGGTCGGGCCGGTCGAAACCTGGCAGGCGGAGAAAGTCTCCATCTGGCACGCCGGCAACCATGACAACCCCTTCGGCCAGCGGCTCACCTGCCTGATGATCGCCAAGAAACTGCCGGATGCCGCCGTGCCGATGTCGCTGCTTGCCGATCATCCAAACGTGCAGTTCAACTATTACCGCAAGGGCATCGGCACGTGTGACGTCGAGATGCATTGAACGCAAAGGTCTGGAACCGGCTCTCCCACGAGCGCGAGCTGTGGCGAAAGGGCTTCAAGCTCGTTGCCGGCGTGGATGAAGCGGGCCGCGGCCCGCTCGCCGGTCCGGTGTTTGCCGCCGCCGTCGTGCTTCCCTGCAGCTGGGCCGAGGCGGGCCTGGACAGCCGGCTCCGCGGGCTTAATGACTCCAAGCAACTGAGCGAAACGCAACGCGAGGATTACTACGCCATCCTGACCTCGCACCCGGAAATCCGCCACGCTATCGCGAGCGCGGAAGTGGAGCTGATTGACAGGATCAACATTCTCCAGGCGACACATCGCGCGATGAACCAGGCGCTCGCGCAACTGCAGCCGCCGCCCGAGCATGTGCTGGTGGACGGCCGGCCGGTCAAGTCCATGCCTCTCCCGCACACGGCACTGGTGAAGGGAGACGCGCGCAGTTACTCCATCGCCGGCGCGAGCATCCTGGCGAAGGTGACGCGCGACCGCCTCATGCGCGAGATGGACCAGCTTTACCCCGGCTACGGTTTTGCCGAGCACAAGGGTTACGGCACACCGCAACACCTGGCCGCCATCCGGGCACTTGGCCCCTGCCCGATTCATCGCCGCAGCTTTGCTCCCTTTCGTCCCGTGACGACACCGCTGGAGTTGTTTTCGACCTGAAGTCAGGCCTTCTTGCGCAGCACGGCCACCACGTTGTCCGCGAGGTGCAGCGCCGCCAGCGCCTTCTCCGTGACCTCGTAAAGAGCTCGCACCGGGCGCAGGAGCGGATTTTGTTTGCAGGCGGTGGTGCGCTGCAGGAGCTGGGCGCGCTCCGTGTTCGACACTTCCCTGCCCCCGCCGCGCCAGTCCTGCCAGAGCACCAGCGGGTTGAAGTGAGTGGAATGGAACTGGAGGACCGAGAAACGAGGCTCCACCAGCCTTGTGAGTGTCGCCCTGGTGAAATAGTTGAGGTGCTGGGGGTAGACGTAGCGGTAGCGCGCCCCGAGCAGCCGCGCCGCCAGTGACTTCATGTTCGGCACCAGCACGAAGCAAAGGCCACCCGGCTTGAGTAGTTGCTCGGCCTTCGCGAGGAATCGTGCCGGCTCGAGCAGGTGCTCCAGAACGGCCCAGAAGGTTACGGCGTCGAACCGCCTTTCGCCAAAGTCGTGCTCCAGGAAATTGCCGCGCACGACGCCCACGCCGCGTTTCTCGGCGTAGTCCAGGGGCGGGCCGCTCACGTCTGTGCCGAGCACCCGGTAACAGCCCGGGAACCGCTGGTTCAACTGGAACAGGAAGGCACCGGTCGAGCATCCCACATCCAGCACCGCGCCGGCCGGGCAGTGCTTGCGGAAGAGTCGCAGCTCCCGCTGGAAGCGCACGGGGGCGTAGTCGCTTTCGAGCTTGGCCGGGGAGAGGTAATACTCCGCGCCGGCCTCATCGTAGTACTGTCCGGAGGCGAATTCGGCCGGCACGGGATTGGCGTAGATCATGGCGCACCGGCGGCAGCGGAGGAGGCGAAGCTCGCCCTTGTGCACAAAGGCCGCGGCGTCGTCATGGCCGCACACGGGGCAGACTCGGGTTGCGGGGGCCAGGGTCATGGGACGGTCTGGTTTGTCTTCCGCACGCGGCAGTTATAGATGGGGGCCAAGTCGCAATCAAAGCAATCCTCTGCGGCGTTGCGTGGGGTCAATAACTGTCGCTGAAATTGTCGAGTACATCTTGACTGTCACGCCGCTTGCGGTAATATTCACTGCGGCTTATGGGACCAGCCCAGACTTTAAGGTTTTGGTCGAGAGGCCAGTGCGAGCGGCGCTTTGACGAGCGTCCGCCAAAGGGGGCTTTCACGCTGATCGAGCTGCTGGTGGTGATCGCAATCATTGCGGTTCTGGCGGCGCTGCTGCTGCCGGCCCTGAGCAAGGCCAAGGAACGGGCGCTGCGCACCGCTTGCGCGAATGACCTCCGGCAGATCGGCCTGGGCGTCAACATGTATGCCAGCGACAGCAATGACTACGTGCCCTATGTCCTTTGGAGCGCGGGCAATCCGGGGCGGACGCTGGACCCCTGTTTCGTCACCCCCGGCACCGGGAAGGTGTATGCCGGGTATTACGGTATGGGCCTGTTATGGCGCACCAAGGCCGTCCCCAACGCGAAGGTGTTCTACTGCCCGGGCCAGGGCCGGCAGAACCAGATGTACACCTACGAGTATTACACGCAAGTGTCAAGCTGGCCGTCCATGCCGACTACGGATCCCAGTGGCAGCGTGGGCCGGGTGCGCATTTGCTACAGCTACCTTCCTCAACGCAAGGATCTGGTGCCGAGCGGGACATTCGTCGGCCTGCCCTGGATAACTGTCAGCCCCAGCAACCGCGACTACGTTATCGCCGAGTTTGGGGCGGAGAGGGCCAATGGGACCACTGAAGTTGCCGGCCCGCACAAGATCACCACGCTCGATCCCATGAGGAGCATCTCGACCGATATTGTGCAGTCGTTCGACGCTATGCCGCACAAGGACGGAGGGTTGTCCGGTCTTAACGCGCTCTTTACGGATGGGCACGTTAAATGGCAGAGCGCCAAGAGAAACCCCCGGGCCTTCGATCCCGCACTCTGGGCTGCGGGGTTTAACACTCAGGAGCTTCCTTTTCGCCTGATCGCGAGTCTCTGGATGCCTTAGCCGGCACGGCTCGACGCGGGGAGCGCCGGTCGCAAAGGATCCTTCTCTCATCCCTTCCGCTCGTTCCTGAGCAGCGTCAGGGACCAGCGGGCGCATTTGGTTTGTCTTCCGCTCGGGCTCGATATAGAAAGGTCCCGGCTGCGAGCAACGCAACCGCTATCCGGCATCGCATGAACCTGGCTGCGCGCATCAAATCCTTGTGGAACAGGAACGAGAAGCCGCCGCACTTGCGGCGCGGCGAACTGGGGGAGCGCGCGGCCAGGAAGCAGCTCCAGCGCCAGGGCCTTAAATTCCTCACCGCCAACTACCGCACCCCGCGGGGCGAGATTGACCTGATTATGCGGGAGGGGGATTGCCTGGTCTTCATCGAGGTGAAGGCCCGCTCGTCGGAGGAATGGGCGCGGCCCGCCGCGGCGGTGGATCAAAAGCGGCGCGGACGGCTGACGCGGGCCGCGCTGGATTACCTGCGCCTGTTGAAAAACCCGCGGGTCAAGGTTCGCTTCGACATTGTGGAGGTGCTCCTGCGGGACGGCAATGTGCGCGAGGTGCGCCACCTGCCGAACGCCTTCGCGATGGAGCGGCCATATCGGTACGGGTGAGAAGGCTACGAGGCTTAGAGTTGTTCGCCCGCCATCAGGTCGCGTTCCTTGAGCGCCAGGGGGAACGGCTCCAGCGGCATCGGGCGGTCGTGGTCGAGGAACTCCTCGCAGACGCGGAATAGTCCGGCGGTGGTCGTGACGCGGCGGACCTGGTGCAGGAATTGGCCGGTCGGCTCCACCCCCACGCCGAGGTAGTTGAGGTATTTCTTCATCTTCTGCACCTGCGCGGACTCGCGCGCGGCGGGTGAGCAGACCGCTTCGTAGAGCGCGCGCACATAGGCCAGCACATCGGTGCCGCGCGGGAGGAAGACCGGCTCGCCGCGCTGGTGCTCCCGGATCTGCCGGAACAGCCAGGGGTTGCGGATGGCCCCACGGCCGATCATCAAGCCGCGGGCGCCGGTGAGCTTGAGCACCTCAGCGGCCTTTTGGGCGGAATAGATGTTCCCGTTGGCGAGGACCGGGCACGGCACCTCGGCAACCGCGCGGGCGATGAACTCGTAATGCACTTTGCTCCGATACATCTCTCTCACCGTTCGGGCGTGCACGGTGAGCAGGCCGAGCGAGCGGCTCGCGAAGCACCGCAGCAGCGCCGGGAAGACCTCTGCGGAATCGAAACCAAGGCGGGTCTTGACGGTGAGCGGGACGGTGAGAGCGTCGCGCAGGGCGCCGAGGATGGCATCCACGCGCGCGGGATCGCGCAGGAGGCCGCCGCCCGCGCCTTTGCGATAGACGACTGGCGCGGGACAGCCGAGGTTGAAATCCACCGCCGACACCCCGTGGTGCTGCAGTTCGTGGGCGGTGCGCACCAGGGCGGGGATGTCGTTGCCGATCATCTGCGGGACGACCGGTCTGCCGGTGGGATTGGCCGTGATGGATTTGAGGACGTGCTTGTTCAGCCGGGAAGTGGCATAGACCCGGAAGTACTCCGTGAAGTAGATGTCCGCGCCGCCGAAGCCGGCCATGAGCCGCAGGAACGGAAGGTCGGTAACGCCTTGCATTGGGGCGAGCGCCAGGATGAGCGTGTCGCCCGCCAGGAGGCTTTGGAACTGAAAACGCGAGGACACCAGTCAATAGGGCTCCATCTCAAAGACAATCGAGTCCGGGGTAACTCGGTTCGAGGAGACCTGCACGTGGACCGGTTTGGAGCGCAGATGCCGAGCGGGCAATTCAAGCCTCAACATGCAAGGGCCGTCGGACGCGTTGAAGCGCATCCATTGGAGTTTGATTCTGCTACCGGTCTCGCTTCCCCATTCGCGATGCAGTGTGTAGGGGCCTTCGTATTCAGAGACTTCCGTGCCATCCGGAAACCGGATCTTGCCTGTCAAGGCTGGCAGCCCCAGCTTCGAGCGTTCGGCTCTTTGTGCCAGGAGTTGCTTCTGTCTCTCCAGAAAACCAGCCCACCCTGCTCCTCGAATGAGTCGTGTGCTTCCGTCCACAAATGCGACTTCATGGCCGCCCCCTTTCAGGCGTCCGCCATTGTGTCCCAAACCGACCTTGTCCCACAGAATGGCAATCTCCGGATCGTCTGCTTGCGTCAAGCCTTCCACATAGTGCCAGCCACACGAGTCGGGGCCCAACTTGCCTTCCCCGGCCAGTGTTGCTTTTACCACCTCAAGCGGAACTGTCTTGCCGCTCAGCCAGTAGGCATCAATGTAGTTGCTAAAGAGGAGGCTGAGGGATGCCTCCGGAGTGCCGCCGCCGGCAGGGAAGTGACCGCCGTGGTCCTCTGCGTAGGTGACCAAAGCTAAGCCGACACCCTTGATGCAGCAATGGCTCATGCCGTAGGGGTAGTTCCAACTCCAGTAAAGGAACAGGCACCCACCCAGGCCTGCCAAGGCGACCGCTGTTCCCGCAAGCACCTTCGGCCACCTGCGGTGCTTCGGCTCGGCGTTCATAACATGTGACAGAACATGGCGTCACGGAGCTTGGGCTCGAACCAGGTGCTCTTGGGGGGCATGATGCCGCCGGCGTCGGCGATGGCCATTAGGTCCTCGATGCTGGTGGGAAACATGGAGAAAGCGCAGGCGTATTCGCCGGTCTTGACGAGCTTCTCCAATTCCGCCGTGCCGCGGATGCCGCCGACGAAGTTGACGCGCTTGCTGGTGCGCGGGTCGGCAATGCCGAAGATCGGTTCGAGGACGTGCTTCTGGAGGAGGGTGACGTCGAGCCGCTCGATCGGGTCCGCCGCCGCAGAGAAGCCGGGGAGGAAGCTCAAGTGGTGCCATTGACCGGCGAGGTAGAGGCCAAGCGCGTGTTTGTGTGCCGGGCTGGCGGCGCCGGGGCGCTTGAGGGCGAAGACGGCGGCGAGTTGCTCGAGCAACCGGGCGGGGGAAAGGCCGTTCAAGTCCTTTAGCACACGGTTGTAAGGGAGAATCCGCATCTGGTTATGCGGGAAGATGACGCTGAGGAAGAACGCGCTATGGCCGGCGCCTTTGCGGGTGCGATAGGCGCGCGCGGCGGCGGCGCAGCGATGGTGGCCGTCGGCAATGTAGAGGCAGGGCATCCGGCCAAACTCGGCCTCGACGAACTGGGTTCGCGCGGCATCGGCAATGACCCAGGCGGTGTGGCGCACGCCGTCGGCGGCGGTAAAGTCAACAGCCGGCGGCTGGGCGGTTTGCCCGGCGACGAGGGCGTCCATGCCTGGAGTCGCGCGATAGACGAGGAACACCGGCCCGGTTTGGGATTCGAGCGCCTCGATGTGGCGCAGCCGGTCGTCCTCCTTGTCCGGCCGGGTGAGCTCGTGCTTTTTGATTACGTTTTGGAGGTAGTCTTCGCAACTGGCGGCGGCGACCAGGCCGGTCTGGCTGTGCGCGCCCATGACCTGGCGGTAGAGGTAGAAATGCGGTCGCTGATCCTGCGCCAGCGCGCCGTCGGCAATCAGGCGCCGGAAGTTTTCTTTGCCCTTGGCATACACTTCCGGGGCGTAAAGGTCCGTCGCGGGTGGCAGGTCAATTTCCGGTTTGCTGACATGAAGAAAGCTGAGGGGGTTGCCGGCGGCGACCTGGCGCGCCTCGTCGGTGGACATGACGTCGTAGGGCAGTTCGCAGATGCGCGCAGCCAGGTCAGGCTTCGGTCGTAACGCGGCGAAGGGTTTGATGACAGCCATGAGTGGGGCGGAAGATACCGCCGCCTGCGCCGGCGCGCACGCCGAAAGTCGTTCTTCGCGGTTTCGGCAGCGATTTGTGGGCTTTCGCACAGGTTCGATCCAGGTCGCTTTGGGTTCGTTGCCGGATGGTTTATCTGCCGTCAACGGGTGCGGTCATTGGGGCTTGAATTGGTCCGGCGGGCGCCGATTTTGCGCAACTCACTGTGGCTGTTGCACTTGTGACGAATCCGGCTTCCGGCGTCTGCCGCGGATACCCCGGGGATGTCAAGGCTGTATCCACGGTGTGGAGACGGTGTGGATACGGCGTGTATATGGTGAGACTCCCTTGTGCGCTGCAAGCTGCTCCCCGGCAGCGACCATTCCAGTCGGTTCGACTCCCGCTGGGGCTCTGATTTCACGGACGCCGCGCTCCCGGCGAATTCTCCGGACGGCTTCCTGTGTGCCCGAAAACAGTGGATTTCCCGGAAGATCGGGCACTGACGGGGGTGGGCAGGATATGGGGTGAACACCCCATAGCGGGGTTTATGGGGTTATGTTAGATAAAGGGCGAAACGACTATGACTCGGAATAGGAGGCGAGTCATGTGGCACTACGCGGAGCGGCCCTGAAAAGGGCCGCTCATTTTTATTCAGCCGGAGATTACCACCATGTTGGCGTACTGGACAGTGTCCCCGGTCCGGATCAGGCCGATGGCGCCGGGCACTCGTTTCTTGAACTGAATGTGCGGTTCGTAGGCGGTTGGGATGCCCTGCAGGCCACGGGCAAACAAGGCGCGCGTGGCCGGGGTGTTCTCCCGGAGGAATTCGCGCGCCATGAACGCCTGGGCGGCGCTGAAGTTGGGCCGGAGCGCGGCCAGAACCTGCAGGACGGTCGGGATGTCATCCGCGAGGGAAATGTCCACCGTCTCAAGGTCCGGCCAGAAGGGGAAGCCGCGGTCGGCGATGACCAGCGCATTGGTGTGGCGCACGCGCGCCAGGAGCGAGAGGATTTGGGGGTTGAGAATGCCGGTTTTGAGCATGTTGGTGTTCCTTGGCTTAGGTTAACTGGGCTGAATAAGTTGCATCCGTTGCCTGCGCACGCACTCGCGACTCATTGGAGCCGAGGGCGGTTCCGGGTGACTTTCCGGGATGCGATCGAGTGTGGCAAGCAGCAAAAGCAGGCGATTGCCGGCCCGCAAGGTTGCAGCAAGCCATCTCGGCGGGGATAGTGGAAGCCGCTTCTGGCTTGTCTCTTCGCAGTGGCAGTCGAGTGCGCTCACGGGGGATGTCCTCTCCGGACGCGGTTGCAAGGGTGCGGCTGAGGCTGCCCGATGCCTGGTCAGGGTTTGACACTGGCACGGATTATGCGCTCACCCAATTGGGTGCAGGCCGGTTTCCCTGCATCCGGCGGGCCGGCGCACGCAAGAGACGTCGTCCTGCATTTCATAGTGGGTTGGGTTGGAGGCGGCCTGGGACGCCATAGCCCGGGCCGCCTTTATTGCCACGCTGGAGAGTTCCCCTTTGCCCCCCGAGCCGGCGCTGTGGTCATCTTGACATGCGGGGGCGCTGTGAGAGACTGCCCGGTCTATGGCTGAATCAACATCTGGCGGTTTGATGGAGAAGATCGTGTCGCTGTGCAAACGGCGGGGACTGATATTCCAATCATCGGAGATCTACGGGGGCTTGAACGGATTCTGGGATTACGGTCCATTGGGGGCCGAACTGAAGCGCAATATCAAAGAGTGCTGGTGGCGCTCGATGACCCAGTTGCGCGACGATGTGGTGGGGCTGGACGCCTCGATCATCATGCACCCGCGCATTTGGGAGGCCAGCGGCCACACCAGCACGTTCAGCGACCTGATGGTGGACTGCCTGTTGACGAAGAAGCGGTTTCGGGCCGACCAGGTCGAGCCGCTGAGCGGGACGGCCTACTTTTACACCGGTGCGAGCGAGGGCGGCTCCGGCAAAGAGTCCAAAGACGCATTCTCCGTGCTCATTGCGACGGCCAAACACGCCGAGTACGCGCGCAAGGTGGCGCGGCAATTCTACCAGCAGCGCGGGATTGAAAACCCCACGCTTCAGGGCGAGCGGACTGAGGAGGTCGAGAACACCACCCGCTACAATCCCGAGAACGGCAGCCTGCTGACCGAGCCGCGCCCGTTCAACCTGATGCTCAAGACCTATGTCGGGCCGGTGGAGAGCGCGGACAACATCTCGTATCTGCGCCCCGAGACGGCGCAGGCGATCTTCGTGCAGTTCAAGAACACGCAGGAAGTGGCGCGCCAGCGGGTGCCGTTCGGCATTTGCCAGATCGGCAAGGCATTCCGGAATGAGATCAACCCGCGCAACTTCACATTTCGGTCGCGCGAGTTCGAGCAGATGGAGCTGGAGTACTTCATCCGCCCGGACGAGGTCGTGCAGAAGCTGGCTGGCTCGGTTGCCAGCCTCTCCGGTGCTCAACCTGCAATCGGGGACCCGCAACCCAATTGGGGCTGGGAGCTCTGGCACAAATACTGGGTAGAACAGCGCCTGCAGTGGTATGAGAGCATTGGGCTAAAGCGCGATACGCTGGTCGAGTACTGGCAGAAGAAGGAGGAATTGGCGCACTACGCCAAGGCGACGGTGGACATCCTGTACAAGTTTCCCTTTGGGACGCAGGAACTTGAGGGCATCGCGGCGCGGGGTGACTTCGATCTGACGCAGCACCAGAAGTTCAGCGGCAAGTCCATGGAGTATTTCGACGAGGAAGCCAAGGCGAAGTATGTGCCGCATGTCATCGAGCCGTCGGCAGGGGTGGATCGGCTGGCCCTGGCGCTGATCTGCAACGCGTATTGCGAGGACCAGGCGCCCGACGAGAAGGGCAAGCTGGAGACTCGCGTGGTGATGCGCTTCCATCCGCGCATCGCGCCGATCAAGGTGGCGGTGTTCCCGCTGCTCAAGAACAAGCCGGAGCTGGTGAAGAAGGCCAAAGAGGTGCGCGAGTTGCTGCGGCCGCACATGTCCGTGTTTTACGACGAAGCCGGCGCGATCGGGCGGCGCTACCGGCGGCAGGACGAAGCCGGCACACCGTTCGGGGTGACGGTTGATTTTGACACGCTCGGCGAGCAGGGACCGGAGTTGAAGGACACGGTCACCTTGCGGGACCGCGACACCATGAAGCAGGAACGGGTGAAGATCAGCGAGCTGGCGCCGCTGTTGCTGGACAAGCTTCGGTAGGGAGCAGCGGGGCGGAGCGGTTCCGGCACCACCACCGGTCATCGTCAATTTGGCCGTGACCGGACGGCCTTTTCGTGGCAAGGTGCGGGCGTGACCGCAACGGAAGCAATCAAGCTGTTGGAGAAGTTTCGCGCGGGCGGGGTGGGCCGCGACGAGGTCTTGCGGAAGTTTCAGGCGGCCCCGGTGGCGGACCTCGGCTTTGCCACGGTGGATACGCACCGCGCGCTGCGGAAGGGATTCCCGGAAGTCATCTTCGCCGAGGGCAAGACGCCGGTCCAGGTCGCGCAAATTGCCGCGAGGCTGTTTGCGCGCGAGCAGCGGGTGCTCGTCACCCGCGTCGGGCCCGAGCATGCGCGCCGCCTGTGCCGGCGGTTCAGGCTGGCGGTGCATCACGAGCTGGCACGGTGCGTGACCATTGAAAGGAAGGCCCTGCCCAGGCGGGCCGGGACGATCGCCGTGATTTGCGCCGGCACCAGCGATCTGCCGGTAGCCGAGGAAGCAGCGATTACCGCCGAGATCATGGGCAACCGCGTGGAGCGGATTGCGGATGTGGGCGTGGCCGGCGTGCATCGGCTGTTCGGGCGCCTGGAGACCATCCAGCGGGCGAACGTGGCGATTGTCGTGGCGGGCATGGAAGGGGCGCTGCCGAGCGTGGTGGCCGGGCTGGTGTCCAAGCCGGTGATCGCCGTGCCGACGAGTGTTGGCTACGGCGCGAGCTTTGGCGGGCTGGCGCCGCTATTGGGCATGCTCAACAGTTGCGCCAGCGGGTTGACGGTGGTGAACATTGACAATGGTTTCGGGGCCGGCTACGCGGCGAGCCAGATCAACGCGCTGGCGGCGGGCTAGCATGAAAACTCTATACCTCGACCTGTTTAGCGGCATCAGCGGCGATATGTTCATCGGCGCGCTGATTGACCTGGGGGTCGAGGCCGGCACGTTGGAGCGGGAACTCAAGAAGCTGGGGCTGGAGGAGTATCACCTGCACGTGACACGGGGACGCAAGGGGGGGTTGGAAGGCGTTAAGTTTGACGTGCATCTCGCCAGTGATCATGTCCATACGCAACAACTACAAACTCACGGCCAGACGCATTCGCACCAGCACGCCCGGACATACTCGCAGATCCGGGAACTCGTAGATCAATGCCGTCTCTCCGAATGGGTGATAGAGAAGGTGTTGGCCGTCTTCCAGCGCATTGCCGTGGCCGAGGGGAAGATTCATGGGGCGCCGCCCGAGCAGGTGCATTTCCACGAGATTGGCGCGGTGGATTCGATTGTGGACATCACCGGCGCCTGCATCGCGCTGGAAATCCTGGGCAAACCGCGGGTCATGGCGGGTGCGGTGATCGAGGGCGCCGGCTGGGTCGAGTGCGCGCATGGGCGCTTTCCCATTCCCGCGCCCGCGACGCTCGCGATTCTGGGGGCGCGCGGGATTCCCCTTTCGCAATGCGAAGAACCCAACGAACTGGTTACCCCTACGGGCGCGGCGCTGTTGGCGGAGTTGGTCGAGACTTTCGGTCCCATGCAGGGCCTGGTCGCGGAGAAGATCGGCTACGGCCTGGGCAGTCGCGAGAACCGCACCCGACCCAACGTGCTGCGGGCGGTGCTCGGGGAATCGAGGCCCGGGCACCAGGAGCCTGTCGCCGGCGCCGGGGGGCATGATTGGGAAACAGACACCATTGTCGTGCTGGAGACGAATCTGGACGACATGAACGCGGAGGTGCTGGGCAACTTCGTGGAGAAGGCGCTCACCGCCGGCGCCCTGGACGTATTTCACACGGCCATTCAAATGAAGAAGAACCGGCCGGGTGTGCTGCTGACCGTGTTGTGCGCCGAGGCGGATGCGGAGAGATTCGCGGAGATGCTGATGCGCGAGACCAGCGCCTTCGGCGTCCGCCGTTATAGCGCCGGACGACGCAAGCTGAGGCGCGAGTTTGTGACTGTGCAGACGCCGCACGGCCCGGTTTCGGTAAAGGTCGGCCGGCTTGATGGCAGGGTGCTCCAAGCCGCGCCGGAATTCGAATCGTGCAAGAAGCTGGCCGAACAGGCGCGCGTGCCGTTGAAGGAGGTTTACGAGGCAGCCCGGCGCGCCTTGGATCCTTTGCTGCTAAGATGACTGATACTGATCTACTGAAGGTTCTGTGCTGCCCGGAAACACGCCAGGAGGTGCGGGCGGCGGACACGACGGTTATTGAGAAGCTGAACGGGCAAATTGCGGCCGGCACGCTGAAAAATCGCGCCGGCCAGCCGGTACAGGATAAGATTGACAGCGGCTTGATTCGCGCCGACGGAAAGTACCTTTACCCCATCCGACAGAACATTCCCGTGATGCTGGTGGACGAGGGAATCCCGCTGGCAGAGTAGCGCTCAGCGCGCAGTGCATTCTGTTCGTAGACCCTTCTTTTCCAGCAGGCGGAAGGCGGGAAATGGAATGAGATTCCCTTCAGAGCCTTTTCCGGGCACAGTGGACCAATGCAACCTGCTGCCTTGTTTACCAAGTCGTTGTGTTTGTGTGGCCTCGCGTTGTGCTTGCCTGCCTCGGCCCAGACCATGGAGGGGCGGGTGCGCACCGCCCTGGACAAGACGCCGCACCCGCAAAGCGCCGCCGAGTTCCAGGCTGCGCCCAGCCTTCCGTGCCTGAACCAGGGCAACACGTATATCTGCTGGAGCTATGCCACCTGTTCCTTTTTGGAATCGGAGATGGCTCGCTTGAAGCTTCCGTCTGTGCGGCTGTCGGTGATGTACCCCGTTTATTGGCAATACGTCGAGAAGGCACGGAAGTATGTGCGGACTAAAGGCAAGTCACGCTTCTCGCCCGGCGACATCTTCTGCGGTGTGATGGAGACCTGCCAGCAATACGGCGCCATGCCCGCCAGCGTTTATGAGCGATCACCCGACGGCCAGGGGTTGGACCAAACGCGTTTGTACGCCGAACTGGAGGACTGCATGCAGGAAGTCAGGCGGCATCGTCAATGGGATGAGGCGCGCGTGCTCGCCCGGGTAAAGAAGATCCTCAATCAGCACCTCGGCGAGCCGCCGAAGGCTTTCTCCTATGGCGGGAAGACCCATACCCCCAAGTCGTTCCTTGCCGAAGTCGTGCGGCTGCCGTGGCCGGACTATCTGATGGTCACCTCTTTTGAGTCCGCGCCGTTCAACACGTTTACCGAGTTGAAGGTGCCGGACAACTGGCGGCACAACACAAACTTCTTCAATGTGCCGCTGATGGTGTTCTACGACGCGTTCCAGAGCGCGCTGCGCGGCGGCTTCACCCTCGCCGTGACGATGGACAACTCCGAGCCCAGCTACCAAACCACCGGCCGCTACTGTCTAATCCCCGAGTTTGACACTCCGGCGGGCGAGATTACGCAGGCCGCCCGCGAGCTGCGCTTCCGCAACGGCGCGACCGACGACGATCACGCCATTCACATCATTGGCGCGACCCGTATAGGCGGCGAAGACTGGTTCCTCTCCAAGGATTCAGGCAAGGTCGCGTGGCGCGGGGGGAATCAAGGCGCTGTGTTTCTGCACGGTGCCTATGTGAAGCTGAAAGTGCTCGCTTTCATCGTCCACCGCGACGGCGTCCCCCAGGCAAAAGCCCTGCTGCCATAATCAGGCCGCCGGACCCGGCAGCTTCGGCATGAGTGGGCGGAGAAGTTGACTGCCTGACGCGGGACCTGCTACTTGGGTTTGGCGCATGACGACGGAAGGAAAGCAGAGGCTGGGGCTGCTGCCCTTATTGCTGATGGGGATGGCGAGTCTGCTGGCGGGTGTTTGGGGCGGGCTGGTGCGCATTCCGCTGAACCTCCCGTTGCCCGGCGGCAACGCCAACTGGCTCACGTTCCACGGGCCACTGATGGTGTGCGGATTTCTCGGCACGGTGATTGGGCTGGAGCGCGCTGTCGGTCTGAGAGGATGGTGGCCCTACATCGCGCCGCTACTGACCGGGGCGGGCTCGGCAATGGTAATGGCTGGTGCCCTGGGCCGCGTGCCAATGCTGTTGATCACGGCGGGCAGCCTCTGGTTCTGGGCGGTGAGTCTCTGGGTGGTAAGGCTGCAAAGGGCCACCTTCACCGTGGTGATGTCAGCCGGCGCGCTGGCCTGGGCTGTGGGCAACCTGCTTTGGCGGGCGGACTGGCCAATCAGCCGTGTCGTGCCGTGGTGGATTGCCTTCCTGACATTGACTATCGTGGGCGAACGACTCGACCTGAGCCGGTTTCAGAAGCCGTCGCGGTATTCAACGCCCCTGCTTTATGGCACCCTGGGCCTGTTTGGCGGCGGAGTGATCCTGTCCTCGCTAAGCCGGGTCGCCGGGGAGCGACTGACTGGCTTGAGCCTGCTGGCCCTGGCCGCCTGGCTGGGGAGCTTCGACCTGGCGCGACGCACAATCAGACAACCCGGCCTGCCGCGTTTCATGGCGATCTGCTTATTGGCCGGCTACGGCTGGCTCGCGGTCGCAGGTGTGCTGATGGTTGCCTTTTTCCCGCTCGAATCCGGCATGCGTTACGATGCGGTGCTGCACTCGTTCTTTCTGGGCTTCGCGTTCTCAATGATTTTCGGCCACGCCCCCGTCATCTTCCCCGCCGTCCTCGTGCTGCAGCCGTCCTTCCGGGCTGCGTTCTACTCCCACGTTTTACTGCTGCATTTGGCGGTAACGCTCCGTGTTGGAAGCGAGGTGGTGAAGTGGCCTCCGGGGCGAGAATGGGGGGGTATCGCGAGCGCATTGGCCGTGGGTTTGTTTCTCATAAACACCGTCACGAGCTTCACACTGCGGCCCGGGCCCGGAACTAAATCTTCGCGCAAGGGCTAAACGCACGATTGCGCTGAGATCGTTAGAATTATCCGGAGATTTCCTGCGGAGCGTTCCAATTGTCAGAACACCCGGCATCACTGTGCGAGGCAGCAGGATCTTATTCTTAAAGCCACCGCCAGTCCCTCAAGCAGCTCTGCGCTCTGGCTCAGGGGTGCTTATCCGGCTGTCTCCGCACGGCGCTCGATTGTGACAGCGGTGTCATTGCTGCTCGAGGATGAAGAAGCGCCCGGGCTCGGCCGGGTTGAACAGGTTGGTGTAGGTGAACACACCGGCCTGGTCGAAGAGGTTGGTCAGGACGGGGGTCCAGCCGCCCAGGGGCGTTTCAACCTCGGTGGTGTGGTAGAGAATGCCGTTCACGCCGGCGAGGCCGCCAATGCCGGTAACGTCCAGGACGCCGTTCACGACGTCGGGCGGACAGAGCCGCAGGCCCTCGGCGGCAAAGCCCGCGCCGGTCAAGCGGTAGGTGCCGGTGTTGTTGAGGCCGCCGCCATCCACGATCAGGATGAAGCTGCCGCTGTTGGTTGTCTGGTAGTTGATCACCGGCGCCGTGGCGTTCTGGACCGACGCCAGCAGGGCGCCGGTCGGGCCCAGCAGCCGCAGCCGCGGGGTGAAGCCGCCGCCGCCGGACAATTCCTCGCAGGTCAGGCTGAGGGCGCTGGCGCGGCAGGCCTGGAAGTTCCATACATCCAGATCGCCCACCTGCACAGTGCCGGTGTACTGAATCGTATTCGTAATGGCCCCGCCCTCGTCGCCGGGCGCGACCGCGACGTGCCCGGGCGACTTTGCCAGAGTCAGAATGTAGGACCCGGCGCCGTTCTGAGTCCAACTGCCCGCCACGACCGTGAAGGTGCCGCTGTTGGTGGCCTGAAACTGCAGGTTGGCATCGCGAATGCCGGAGCTGCCGTCCACGCCCTGCGCCAGCCATATCCCCGTGGGGCCAAAGAGCCGAATCCAGGGGTTGTAAGCGTTGGTGGTTCCCACGCGCAAGGCGATGACGTTGCCGACACTGGCCGGGAAGCTCCAAACGTCCAGATCGCCAATCTCAAGGAAGCCGGCGTGCTGCAGACCGTTGGTCATGGCACCGCCGTGGTCGCCCGGGGAGACGGTAATCGTTTCCGGCACGTGGGCCAGGGTGAGGATGTAAGCGCCGGTGCCGTTTTGAGTCGAACTGCCAACTGCCACCGTGAAGGTGCCGCTGTTGGTGGCCTGAATGCGCAGGTCTACATCGCGCACCCCAAAGCTGCCGTCAACCGCCTGCGCAATAAACGCGCCGTTCGGTCCGAAGAGCCGAATCCACGGGTTGTAGCCGACCGAGCCCATCCGCAGCACAATGGCGTCGCCGGCGTTGGCGGAGAAGCTCCATACATCCAGGTCACCGATGTCAACTGAGCCGGTGTGCTGGAAGGCGTTGGTCATGGCTCCGCCGTGGTCGCCCGGGGAGACGGTAATCGTTTCCGGCACGTGGGCCAGGGTGA
>DAOTCE010000005.1:0-111422 GCA_035452965.1 Candidatus Paceibacterota bacterium
AATCCAAGTGAATAATTACTATGAAAAAGTCCTTCTCAGCACAGAGAACTTCTGGACTTGCGCGACCCGCTGGTGGACTTAAGACGGGGGCTCCGATCGCCGAAACACCGGGCAGACCTGCCTTTCACCAAGGCCGTGACCGAGGCGATCGCCGGGCAGGAGGGGCTCGATGCGCACGGCTATCGCGGTTATCGCGGCGTATTGGTGGTGGGAGCGTGGAAGTGGCTGCCGGAGTTTGACATGGGCCTGGTCTCGGAAATTGACTTGGCTGAAGGACTTGCTCCCCTGCGCACGCTGCGGTTCGCCTTTTGGGTGTTGTTTGGTCTATTGGCCGTTGGCTCGGTGGCTGTGTTCGTGTTGATGCGGGTCGCCAGGCGCTTCCACGAGAAGGCGCGCCAGGCTTCTCTCGAAGCAAAGCAGCTTGGACAATACGCCTTGGACGACGAGATTGGCAGCGGGGCGTTCGGCACCGTGTTTCGCGGACACCACGCCCTCATGCGCCGGCCCGTTGCCGTCAAGGTGCTCAACCCGCTGGCGGGCGACCGCGGCATCGCCCGATTCGAGCGCGAGGTCCAGATGACCTGCCAATTGACCCACCCTAACACCATCGCGCTCTACGACTACGGGCGGACCGACGACGGGTTCTTTTATTACGCGATGGAATACTTGGACGGCTACAGCCTCGATCAACTGATTAAAAAGCATGGCCCTCAACCGGAAGGTCGGGTCATCTCCATTCTCCAGCAGGTCTGCGCGTCGCTCGCGGAAGCGCACGCGCGCGGTTTGGTGCACCGTGACATCAAACCGCAGAACATCTTTCTCACCTGCCGCGGCGGCATCCCGGACTTCGTTAAAGTGCTCGACTTCGGCCTGGTCAAAGCCCTTGATACGAAAGAACAACTGGAGTTGACTGCCGCCAACGCCACGCTGGGCACCCCGCTCTACATGTCGCCCGAGGCGGTCAAGAGTCCCAATGCCGTGGATGCGCTGAGCGATATCTACTCACTGGGCAGTGTCGGCTATGAGTTGCTGACCGGGGAAACCGTTTTCTGTGGTTTGAGTCTGGGGGAAGTGATGCTCAAGCAGGTCCGCGAGCAGCCAGAGCTTCCCTCTGCCCGCCTGAAACGGCCGGTGTCACCTGACCTCGAAACACTGCTGATGCGCTGCCTGGCTAAGGACCCTTCGGGCCGGCCCGCCAGCGCTGCTGCGCTTGGAGAGGCTCTCGGGCAGTGCACTTCCAAAAGCGATTGGACCCGCCGCGAGGCCCAGGAATGGTGGAGCAAGCAAAACGTCGCCAAGGGTTCGAAGACGCAAGTCCTGTGAGAGCTTTCCTCAAGACCCACGCAGTGACAACCGGCGGCTGAAACCATAATATGCCGTAATTAGTGCTTGGGCAAGCGGCTGCGCTTGTGGCTAAATCTGGCCGTGCGGCGCCAATCCAAATACCATCTTCCAAAGTCACGAAAAAGGCCGCGCAAGGGTTTATACTGGCTGCTTGTGCTCATAGTCCTAATCGTGGGGGGTTGGCTTTGGTGGCACTCTGGCACGACCACCCCTCCGGCGCCAGAGCCAGAGGCTGCTCCCCCGCCACCGCCGACTCAGGAAGTAGCCCAACCCGAGCCGGCGCCCGCAATCGTGCAAACACAGGCGCCGCCTCCGATGGTGCCCGTGCCGGCCCCACGACCTGTCGCACGGACGAATTCAGCACCCACTTCAGCACCCACATTTCCGGATATCTTCCCCCGGCCGGTTCGGAACGCGTTCGAGGCCCAACTGGCACTGGCTCGACTGGGCATCTCCTCTGGTTCCCTGGATGGACTCATCGGCCCGCAAACCCAGGCCGCCCTGCGCGCGTTTCAGCAAAAGGAAGGTTTGGCCGTCAGCGGCGTGCTGGATCTGGCCACCAAAGAGCGGCTCCTCCTTACCGCTCCGCCTTATACCAACTACGTTGTTACCAGTGGCGACCTGGCGCGACTGCAACCCTTGAGCGGCACCTGGCTCGGCAAATCCCGCCAAACGGCGCTCGACTTCGAGACGATCCTCGAACTGGTTGCCGAAAAGAGTCTCTCCCACCCCAACCTAATCCGCCGGCTCAACCCGTCTATTGATTGGAACCACCTCTTCGCGGGCACCACCCTGCAAATCCCGGACGTTGCCAGTCCGGAGCCTGGCGTCAAAGCCGCCTTTGCCACGATAAGCCTTTCCGGCAAGACCCTTCAAGCCTTTGACGCGAACAGCAATCTCATTGCGCACTTTCCATGCAGCATCGCGCAACGGGTCGAGAAACGGCCCGTGGGCGAACTGCACGTGGCCGTGGTCGCCCCGAACCCGAACTATACCTTTGACCCGGATGTATTCCCGGAATCCGCCGAGGCGCGGCAGTTGAAGACAAAGCTGATCGTGCCGCCGGGGCCGAACAATCCCGTCGGCGTGGCGTGGATTGGCCTGGATAGGCCGGGCTACGGCATCCACGGGACGCCCGGCCCGGAGCAAGTGGGCCGCACAGAATCACACGGCTGTTTCCGGCTGGCAAATTGGAACGCCAAGTATCTGGTCCAGCTGGCTTGGGTCGGGATGTCCGTCTATGTGGAACCCTGATGCCTGACTCGCGGGCGTCGCCATTGGTTGACGCACTTCGCCGCTCCGTGAACGAAATCAGCGCCGCCCGACGTCGGCGGCGGGTGCGGATTGCCGGGATTCGCACCGGCTCATACCCCTGGGCGTTTAGGGTAGGGTGGCCGCTTGACCTCCGCCGGCGGGTGCTTTCTCAACTGCTTCATTACCTCGGCCACCGCCCGCTCAAGCTGCGGATCGGTGCCTTTGGCCATCGCCGCCGGGTCGTCCACGACCTCGATGTCCGGCTCCACCCCGTGCCCCTCGATGATCCACTGGGCGTTGGTGCTGTAGACTGCAAACGCCGGCACCGTCACGCCCCCGCCGTCCACCAGCTTCGGCGAGCCGGTGATGCCGATCAAACCGCCCCAGGTGCGCATGCCGATCAGCGGCCCCAGCTTGGATTGCTTGAAGTAGAAGGGCAAGCAATCCCCGCCCGACCCGCTCCAGCCGTTGATGAGCATCGCCTTGGGCCCGAGATGCGTGACCGCCGGCGTCATCCAATCCCTCCCGTGGCGCACCGCCCAGTAATTGCGTAGCGGACGATTAAGCAGTTCGATGAACCGGTCCGGTATCTGGCCTCCGCTGTTGAACCGCTCGTCAATGACCAATCCGGGCTTCTTCACCTGCGCCCGTAACATCCGCACCAGTTCGTTCTGGCCGTTCTGACCCGTGTCCGGCACATATGCGTAACCAACCTTGCCCCCGCTCAACTCCTCCACGCGCTTCCGGTTTTCCTCGATCCACGCCAGGTTGCGCAGGCGCTCTTCGCTCGCCAGCGTTTGCACCAGCGCCTCGCGCGCCCCGGCTGGTTCCGGCGTGTCGTTCACCGTCAGCAGTACCGGCTTGTCCGCCAGCCCTTGGAACGCCGCCCACGGGTCCGCCTTCGCATCCAGCGGCTCCCCATTCACCGCCAGCAGGTAATCGCCCTCCTGAACGTTTGTCACCCCTGGTTGCAAGAGCGGCGACCGCGCTTCGCTGTCCCACTCCGCCGCCCGCACAATGCGCTTGATCCGGTAGGCGCCGTTTTCCAGCGCGAAGTCGCACCCGAGATAACCCACGCCCACCGTTGGCCCCTTCTCGACGTCGCCGCCACTCCGGTAAGTGTGCGACGCGTTCAACTCCGCGATCAATTCCCCCAGAACGTAATTCACGTCCCACCGCGTCACCGCGTCCTCCAGCAGCCGGCCGTAACGCTCCCGCATCCCGGCCCAGTCCACCCCGTGCAGGCCCGGGTCGTAGAAATAATCCCGCTGCAGCCGCCACGCGTCGGTGAAAATCTGCCGCCACTCCGCCACCGGGTCCACCGGCGCCATGAACCCGCTCGTGTTGATCTTCTTCTCCAGCTTCTGCCCTTCCTTGGGCTCGATGATCGCGTAGTCGTTGTCCTTCCGCGCCAGCAGCTTCTCCCGGTTTGCGGATAGCTCAATGAAATCCGCGTCCGCCAGCACGGTCTTCTCCTCCCGCTTTTCCAGGTCGTAGAACACCACCGGGTGCTTCTCCTCCCCCGAGCTGACCCGCGGCAGCCGCCGGAACAGCAGCTTGCCCGGCAGCGCCGCCAGGCTGTCATAGCGCCCGGCCTTGGGCGGCAAAACCACCACCCGCTCCTCAAACCCGGCGAGGTCAATCTCCACCGCCTTGGGCTTTTCCTCCTTCTTCTTCTCCTCCTTTTTCTTATCTGTCTGCTCCGTGTCCTTTGGCTTGTCGCCCTTGTCGTCCTCTTTCTTCTTTTCCTCCTCGTCTTTCTTGTCCTTGGCCTTGTCGCCCTCCATGTCGTTGCGCGGCGCCAATGGCGAGATCACCTCCTTGCGCAGCGGCACCGCCGCCAGCACCGCGGTGTTGGCGTAAATCCACGTCGGGTCCAGCTCGCTGTAACTCGGCACAAATGTCCGCCCCGTCCGGAAAAAGAGGTATTTCCCGTCCGGGTCAAACACCGGCGACTCGTCGTTGTAGAAGCCCGAGGTGACCTGGTGCATTACGTTTGACCTGCAGTCGTAAAGGGCGATGGCCGAGTGGCCATTCTCCAGGTCCTGCGCCCAGGCGATCCAACGGCTGTCCGCCGACCAGCCCACCCGGAACCGGCTCAGCTCATCATGATACAACCACAATTGCCGCCCGATCACCGCGTTGGTCTTCGCCTCGAAGTCGAACAGGTTGATCCGCATCGCCTGGTCAATGAACGCAATCCGCTTGCTGTCGGGCGACCACTGCGGCCGGTAGCGGTAGCCCGGCCCCAGCTCGGTCAACGTCTGCTCGCCGAGTTCGTTCGTGCCGGGGCTCGTGGCTGCCCTGCGCACGGTCAGCTCATATTCCCCGGTGCGGTCGCTGAAATACGCGATCCACTTCCCGTCCGGCGACCACGCCGGGTGCCGCTCCGCCACGCCCGAGCTGCGCGTGAGGTTCAGCACCACCCCGTGTTCCGTCGGCGCCGAAAACACGTCCCCGCGCGCCTCGAACAGCGCCCGCTTCCCGCCCGGCGAGATCGTCGTGCTGAAGAGGTGGTTGGACACGTTCTCCGAGTGCGGCTTGAGCGTCGCCCGATCCGTCACCACCCGGATTTCCACCTCCCGGTATTTCTCCGTCTCCAGGTCCAGCAAATGGAGCCGCCCCGCGTTCTCGAACACGATGTCCCCCGGCCCGATGCTCGGGAAGTGCACGTCGAACTCCTTGAAGAACGTCACCTGCCGGAACTTGTTCCGCTTCAGGTCGCACGCCCAGAGGTTCGCCCGCTGGTGCTCGTCCCGGTCCGACAGGAAATACAACGTTTCCCCGTGCCACATCGGCGTCGAATCCGCCGCCGCCGACTCCGTCAGGTTCCGCGCCGTCAGGTCTTCCAGGTCGAACAGCCAGATGTCCGGGTTCATGCCGCCCCGGTAACGCTTCCAGGTCCGGAAATCCACGCTGATCGGCACATACGCCAGCGTCTTGCCGTCCGGTGAGATCGCCCCGAACTCGCCATAAGGCACCGGCAGTTTCTCCGGCAGCCCGCCCTCGGCCCGCACCTGGTAAAGCTGGTTGAACCGGTTCTTCGGGCTGGTCATCGAAGTCGCGTAAAGCAGCCAATTTCCCTCCGGATACCAACCCAGAATCCGGTCCGGCGCCCCGTGATGCGTCACCCGCTGCGGCAGCCCGCCCGCCACCGGCACCACGTAAATGTCCTCGTTCCCGTCGTAGGCCCCCGTGAACGCCAGCAGCGACCCGTCCGGCGAGAACCGCGGAAACGACTCCTCCCCCTTCGGCGAACTCAGCCGCACCGCCACGCCTCCCGCCCTCTCCACCAGCCAGATGTCCCCCGCATACACGAACGCGATCTGCGTCGCCGACACCGCCGGCTGCCGCATCATGCGCGCGTCAATGCGCGCGGAGACAACTGGCTGCGCCCGCGCTGTCGTCGCCAACAGCCCGGCGGCAAGTGCAACAGCCAGCAGAAAGGGATGATACGATATTCGGCGGTTCATGCCGGCATCCTGCACCATCCTTGCTCGTGAGTCCACCCCGTTGGGAGCCGAACGCCCGTTGTGCTTGTCACCGGTCGAAGCTGCGGTTAATAGATGTGGCATGAGCCGCATCACACGACGAACCTTCCTTCACCAAAGTCTCGCCGCCGCCGCACTGGTCACCTCAACACCGCGCATGCTTCGCGCAGCTGGCGCTGTAGCCAGCGCCGCTATCCCCGAGCCCTGCGCGTCCACCGCGTGGCAGAAGCGTGGCGTTGTCTTGGCGCCTGCAGAGGATTGGGAAGGCGGCCACATCCAGAACTTTACCTGTCCGGCCGAACCGCTCGCCGGAGACCGCTGGCGCCTGTGGTACTCCGCCTGCGGCAAGAAGTATCTGATCGCTTACGCGGAAGGCACGGCTGGCGGTCCCTTCAAAAAGTTCCCTGCCCGGTGCACACCCGGCGAGCCCGGTGAAGGTCCATTCACTATCGGCCATCTGCCCGACAAATGGAGTCCGGTGCAAGTCGTCCACATCCACCTCCGCAACGGTCGGCATCGCATCTACTTCTGGGCGCACGGTCCCGGCATTGCTCGCTTCCTCGCTGCGGATAGTGACGACGGCAAACGCTACACCGTTATCGATCCCCATCGGCCTGTGCTCTATCACCCCTCCGACCGTGCCGCCCACAGCATCCCTTCGCCGGATGGCACCTTAATCCACAAGAACCCCAGCCCCGCCCGGCCCGCCAATGAGCCCCTCGCTCTGTCGCGCCTCATTTCTAATGACGCTACCAACATCTACCAACTCCCCGACGGATCTTTCGAGATGTACAGTGTCGCCCTCCTCTCCGTCCCCAGGGACGATCCTGCTTACATGCCTCACGACAACGCCCCCGGTCTCCTCCGCGTCATAGACCGCTACACCTCCCCCGACGGCCTCCACTTCGAGGACCGCAAACGCGTCATCCAGCGTGATGCCCGCGATCCGGTCGACCAGCAGTTTTACTACCTCGCTTCCACCCTCACTCCAAAGGGCCGGGTTGGCATGTTGGGCCACTATCGTTGCCAGGCCCAGACGATGGACTTGGAATGGTGCTTCTCCCCCGATGGCGCCACCTGGCATCGCCCCCGCCGCACCGCCTGGCTGCCTCGTGGTGACGAAAAACAACCCGACTCCTACGGCATCTACAGCGGCGGTTTCCTCGTCCAGCGCGACCGCCGCTGGCACCTGTTCTACACCGCCGTGAACAGCGCCCACAACCATAAGCATTCACACGGCCAGCCGCGCACCGTGATCATGCTCGCCACCACCGGCTCCCTTTGGGCCTAACGGGGATGGTTCATACTCGCGAGAGCGGAGCGCGGGTTTTAGTCCGCAGCAACTGTCGAATGCCTGTGACTGCGGACTGAAGTCCGTGCCCCGCCGCCACCGGCCTAGCGCCCCGGACCCTACCGCACTTGTGCGGTCTGGGCGCTGCCCAAGGCCTTGCGGAGAATCCTCTCCGCCGCCAGTTCATTGTCGGTGCGCTCCTCACCCGAGCCGGCGCCCTCTGCCCGGGCAAACCCCGGCCACGTCAGCGCGATTCTACGGAACGCTTCCGCTGCATTCATCCGGGTCTGCGCGTCCGCCGAGGTCAGTTCCTCACTCGCCCGCAGGATGCTCTGGCAAAAGAGCGCCTCCAGCTCCCGCGCCGCTCCCTGCACGTCCCCGCCGCGCATTGATTTGAGCGCCGTGTTCAGCTTTTGGCCCAGAAACAGACGTTCCAACATCACCGAGTTCGCCTCGTGCGCCCGGGTCTCGCGCTCCGCCTCGAAATACGCTCTCCCGGCCATCAGGCCGCCGGTCAGCACCGCAATCCCCACAAAAGGGATCACCCAATCCATCGTCATGCATTTTGTCTTCATTGTTTTCTTGGGCACGTTGGTGCGGCCCTTTGCTTTGACGAAACCCGAAACACTGCCGCCACGGCAGGTTCACGCCTTCGCGAATTGCCTTTAAGACCGCATGTGCCCTCTCCCTATCCGACACCTGGCTTCGACTCTTTCTTAGGAAGTAATCGCTGACGGTAACACCCGATCTCGGGCGCGGCTTCCATTATGCGGCAAGCCAGCGCCCGGTGGCGGCAGCCGGCGGCGCGCAGCACGTTGCTCTGCCACCCACCGGGTGCCAACCCGTCGCCCGTCGATACTACCCGCCGCGCTCCGCTCTTAGCGGCCCTCCACTCCACCCCACTTACCTTGCCTGCGCGGTATGAATGTTCGCCAGCGCCTTGCTGAGGATCCTCTCCGCCGCAGCCTGGTCCTCGGTGGATATCGGGTTCGACCCGGTGGCCTCTGCCCCGGCAGTCTTTGGCCGCGTCAGAGCGATCCGGATAAAATTGTCCTCCACATATGTCCGGGTCCGCACATCGGTGGATTCCAGATCAGCGTTTAACTTGAGGATGTTCTCACACAACAGCACGTCCAAGCGCCGCGTGGCCCCCTCCACGTCTCCGTCATGAATTGACTTCAGTGCCGCACAGACCGTCTGGTCCTGAGACAAACGATCTAGTGTCTGCATGAGCGCCTCGTTTGCCCTAACCTTGCGCTCCAGGTCGAGGTATGTTGTCGTCGCCATCAAACTGCCGGCAACCACCGCAGCCCCCAGCACAGGGGCCAACCACTCTGTCTTCAAGTAACTTATCTTCATATGGCTAACTGTTGGCCGATCCTGGACCACCACTAATTCGGCATTGTCACCGTTATGCAAAATCGAACGCCGGCCCATTCGCCCAGCTGCAGACTGCCTTCACCTACTTCTTAAGCAAAACGAGGCAAAAGTTACGGATATAGGTGTACCCCACATTGATCTGCCACGGGGTGGGAGTAGATTCAGCCACCGGAACCAAGGGGCGGGGAGAAGTTTTGGTGTCCCTTGGGATCCATGAAGTCTATACCCCGTCTCGATTCCGAACCGCCCTGGCGGGACAGGGCAACTCCACTCAGGTCGCCTTCGGCGGTAGGTCTTCAGATATCAGAAATGACTCTTGATCTTGTCCAAAATCAGTTGCGAGGCGGATTCATCCCCAAACGTACCCACACGGATGCGGATTTCCGTGGCCCCGTCTGACATTTTCTTCAACTTGATCAGGATTCGCTTATCCGCGGATGTGCGCGCCGTCAATTCTGCCTGGAGTGCGTCTTTGGCTTTATTGGTGATGGGAAACTCCAGGTCTTTCATAGCTGACTGAGATGCTGTCCACGCCCGATCCAGCGACACCGCTTCAGTCCCTTTCATTTCGCCGTTTACGTAAGCGTAGGTACCCACTCCCGCGGCCGCTACCGCTCCGCCCACCACCACCGCCGCACAACCGCCCCCAACAAGTGGCAGGGCTGCGGCGAGTGTCATTGTCAGCCATTTCACCTTCATGTTCATGTATTAGACTATTAGCCCGGCATGCTGCTCCGTCAATCTGTGGCCAAGACCCGCCACAGCCTAGCCTCGCACAAGGTAGCAGAAATCGAGCTTTAGTGGTAGCTTTCTGCCGAATATATATCTAAGCTTAGCGTCCAAGTAGTTGGTGTGACAATATGAGAAAGCTGCTTCTGATCATTTTGGCCAGCAGTGGTATGACGGGTGTGCATGCGCAGTTGTTTAGTTCTGAGGCTGTCGGCGGGGCGCTGATGGGCACCTTCATTGGTGGGATTGTGGGCGGTGACTGCCATCATGGCTTCTCAGGCAATGGCGCGGCCATCGGCGCAGGAATCGGACTGGCGTCGGGGGCTATTTTGGGGGAGGTGCAGCGCCAGAGTTATTACAATTCCCAGCCTTACTATAGCTACCCTGCAGCATCCTGTGTGCAACCTGGATACGGCTACGCTTATGTCCCTGCGGACGCCTATGCGCCGGTCTATTACACTAGCGCGCCGCAACGGCCCAATTATGTGATCGGCGGCACCTTGGTAGGGGCGCTGGCGGGTGGTTTGATCGGCGTGGGTTATGACAAAGGGTGGGAGGGGGCTGGTATTGGAGCCGCCTCGGGACTTGTGTTGGGCGGCTTGGCAGAGTACGCGGCGCAGAAGCACGAGCAGAAATTGGCGTCGTACCCGCCTCCGCAACCCACTGTTTTGGGTAACACTTCCGCGCCGTCAGGCTATCAACTTGCGCCGCAGTCCCCTCCATTCGACCAGGCACCAATCCAGGTGGCGCCACAAACCTACGAGCCGCCGCGTTATCAGATTGCAGATGCGCCTCGAGTCCCTGACGCCCCGACGTTTTGAAGCCATAAATCCAAACCTACTACACCATGAGAACATTATTGACCAAACTTGCTCTTCCTATTTTTGCCATAACGATCACCGCGCTTGTCGCGGGTTGTGCCACTAAGGGCGTGAAGAATCCATCAGGCGTGCCTGTGACTCACATGACCGCTGACGAGCAGGGATTCGTAGCAGGGACAGGCATGGAGTCGCAGGATTTGGTGATGGTGGCCGACAAGATGGCACGGAGCATCCTGGGAATTCCGCAGATTGCCAGTGCGGCGGCGCCGCCAACCATCGTTTTGGAGCCAGTAGACAACCAGACCCGGTTTCCCATCAACAAAGAGATATTCTTGACGCGAATTCGTGCGCAGTTGAATTCCAAGGCGCGCGGCAAGGTGATGTTCCTGGCTCGAAACCAGATGGAAGCACTGGAGAAGGAACGGAACCGCAAGCGCGAGGGGCAGGTGACGGCGAGTGCGGATCCGACGGTCCAGGAATTCAAAGGCGCTGACTACTTTCTGACCGGCACCCTGCAAGGCCTGTCCACGCGCACGAAGGCTGGCACCAGCGATTACATTTTGTATGATTTCCATCTCATTGATGCGCGGACGAGCGTCATTGTTTGGGAAGACTCGGCGGAGATGAAGAAACAGGGCTTGGAAGACGCGGCGTATCGCTGACGCGCGTTGCCGGTCGAGGTGATGAAATCACTCTGGCAGCCGACGCTGCTGGCCGTCGTCCTGAGTTTGGCCGGCTGCGCTACGACAAAGAAGCCGGTAGTGGCGCTGACGGGTGACATTATGGTGGACGGTCCGAACGCCATCGCCAACGGGCCGGCGCGCGACCGGGTGTTATGGCAGTACCGGTTGGCGGCGGCGGCAATGCGGCAGGGCAAGTTCGATCTGGCCAAACAGAGCTTGGATGACGCCCTGCTTACGCTGGGTGGAATCTTCGGCAAGGACCCGGATGCGAAAAAGGCCCGGAGCTATTTCCACGCCGAAGCAAAGAAAACGTTCATCGGCGAGCCTTACGAGCGGTCTATGGCATACATTTATCGCGGGATACTTTACTGGATGGACGGGGAACGAGACAACGCCCGGGCCTGCTTCCGCAGCGCCGAATTCGAGGACGGTGATGCTGTGCAGAACCAATATGCCGGCGATTGGGTGCTGCCCGAATACCTGGACGGCCTGGCGACCACCAAGCTGAGCGGCGACGGTTCGGACGCCTTCAAACGCGCCCAGGCCAATGCCAAAGGGGTGAAGCTACCGCCCTACATGCCTAACGCCAATGCACTGTTCTTCGTCGAGTTTGGCCCCGGTCCCACAAAGCATGCGACAGGGCAGTACAAGGAGGAACTGCGTTTTAACACCGCGGCTTCCCCGGTGACTTCGGCCGAGCTTAAGGTGGATTCCCTCAGAATCCCTGTCGCGCCGACGGACGATACGGGTTTTCAGGCCACCACCCGCGGCGGACGCGTAATGGACCATGTTTTGGGCAATAAGGCCGTCTTTAAGTCCACAACCGGAGCTGTCGGCGATGTGGCGCTGATCGGCGGGTTAACGACTGCGGCGGCGAGCCACGACCGCACGGCTCAACAGGTGGGTTTGGGCATTGCGCTTGCCGGGCTGCTAAGCAAGGTGGTTTCGGCAGCGACGGTGCCGGCGGCTGACACCCGCGCCTGGGACAATCTTCCGCGTTACCTAAGCCTTGCCAGCGTACCCCTGTCGGTGGGGCAGCACACCGCTACTATCCAATTTCTTAATTCCGCAGGCCAGGTTCAAACAAACCTGACCAAGACCATTACCCTTAACATCACGACGACCGACCGTGACAAGGTCGTGTTCGTCAGCGACACGTCGGTTACACCGCAAACGTTATGAACAAGACACTCCTATCACTCCTCATCGCAGGCGGGACCTTCCTGCTAGTGACCGGTTGCAGCAGCACCCATGATAAAGGACCTTACCTCACGCAGACGCCAAAGACCCCGGCCTATGAAGGCAAGGAGCCGTTGGTGCTGTTGGATCCCGGCGTCCAGTATTCGGTGACATGCAGCGGCATCCAGGAACAGATCCTGTCGGATGGCCGGCTGGAGCTGGTCGCGCATCTTCGCAACCGCGAGAATCGCCGCATCGAGGTGCAGGCCAACTGCGTTTTCAAGGACCAGAACGGCTTCTCGACCGGCGACGAGACTCCCTTCGTAACGGTGATCCTGACGGAGAACGCCACCGAAGATGTACGGTTCACTTCCATCAACAACCTCGCGAGGAAGTACACCATCCGCGTGCGGCAGGCGCGTTAAGTGACCGTGCCATACCGGCTGCCGGCAAGCCGGGTAAGTTCGCCAAGTGCATCTTGGGGCCACTTTGGGCGTTCCCTGTGTCTGCTCCTTTGGAGTAACCAGTCAATCGGCGGTCGAGTCTAGCCACGTCGGGTGCTTCCTGGCGTGTTCAGCGATCTCGGTCCAGATAGATTCCAGTGGTGTCTGAGGCTTCCAGCCCCAGTATTGGGCCGCACGGTTTGAATCCAGAACCAGCCAGGGGACGTCAAACGGTCGGTTGTTGGGATCGGCGGCAATCGAGTGGGCTCCGAACCGTTGTGCGCACCACTCGCTCAACTGCCGTAGCGAAGCGCTCTGGCCTAAGCCGCCGCTCACATTGATCACTCGTGGCGCGTCTGAATGCGGTTTCTTGAGCTGCTGCGCTATCAACGGCAGCAGGTCGCGCGCATGCAGGCAATCGCGCACCTGACATCCCGTACCTTCAAAACCGACGTACTTCAGCGTCCGTTTCTGGCAGTAGGAGTGGATCCAATAGGAGAAAATGCCTTGATCTATCTTGCCAAACTGGCCACTGCCGGCCAATACCCCGCAACGCAGGATGAAAACGGGCAGGTTGAAGGTTTCGGCATACTCACATGCCAGGACTTCCGAGGCGCGCTTGGAACTGCCATAGAGCGATAATGGCGGCTCGGTCGAGAAGTCCTCCGCGATGCCTTGCGTACTGAACCCCGATAACTGGGCGTCGGCGCGAGGCACAAACCGGTCTTCTTGAGGCTCCACCGGGATCGCCGCCAGCGCGCGTATCGAATAGACGCGGCTGGTGCTGAGGATAGTGAATCCGCAGTGCCAGGTCTTCATCAACTCCAGCATGTTGATCGTGCCGACAAGATTGTGTTCGATCAGTTGGCGGCTGCTGGTCTTGCCGTCCACCCCCGCAAGCACGCTCGGATTGGCGGCGGCTTCGACGATCCAGTCGCACGGGGGCAAAGTCTCAAGGTCGCTGGGGTTGCGGACATCGCCATGATAGAGTCTTACGCCAAGGTCACGCAGGTTCAGGCGATTGGTTTCACTGCCGGCCCGAACGAAGTTGTCGAGGCCGACAATATCCCAATCCGGCCATCCGGCACGCAGTCCGCGCGCAAGGGTGCCTCCAACGAACCCGCAAATGCCTGTAATCAGAAGGCGCATACTCACTTGGCCGCCATGCGCTCTCGCCAGGAGGCAACAATCTCCTCGAAGATGTGCGGCAGGTCCCGGGTAAGCTGCCACCGGGGGTAATGCGACTGCATCTTGCGCAAGTCGCTGTAGTAGCAGATATGGTCGCCACTGCGTGCTTTGTCCACATAAGTGTGGATCTGCTTCTTGCCGGTGCAGGCCGAGGCCATCTCGAAGGCTTCCAGGATTGAGCACGAGTTATCCTTGCCGCCGCCGAGATTATAGACCTCGCCTGCCCGGGGCGCCTGGTAGAACTCGAACATGAAACCCGCCACATCAACCGAATGAATATTGTCACGGACCTGCTTGCCCTTATAGCCGTAGATCTTGTATTCGCGGCCTTCGAGGTTGCACTTCACCAGGTAACTAAGGAAACCATGCAGCTCCACTCCAGAATGGTTCGGGCCCGTCAGGCAACCGCCACGCAGGCAACAGGTGGGCAAACCAAAGTACCGGCCATACTCCTGCACCATCACATCGGCGGCGACCTTTGACGCCCCGAACAGCGAATGCTTCGACTGGTCAATCGAGAAGGTCTCGGGAATGCCCTGTGCGAATTCCGGGTCAGCGTAGTCCCAACGCCGGTCCAGCTCCTTTAAGGCGATCATATTGGGCCGGTCGCCGTAGACCTTGTTGGTGGACATGTGAATGAAAGGCGACTCCAGACAGTAGCGCCGCGCTGCCTCCAGGAGGTTCAGTGTCCCTACCGCATTCACATCAAAATCGTCGAAAGGAATGCTGGCGGCCAAATCGTGCGAAGGCTGGGCCGCGGTATGAATAATGACGGCAGGCTTAAGCGCTTTGACTAGCCTCAACACCGCGGCTCGGTCGCGAATATCCAGCTCATGATGCGCGAAACCTGGCAGTGTCTGCCGCAGTCGTTCTTGGTTCCAGCGGGTGTTGCCCTGCGCGCCGAAGAAGACTTCGCGTTGGTTGTTGTCCACGCCGTGCACCGTCAAGCCGCGCGCGTGGAAGTAAGCGGCAACCTCCGAGCCGATCAAACCGGACGAACCGGTCACAAGACAATTCCTATTCATTTCATGGTGATCCGCTAATGCCGCATTAACCACCGGGCCAATCACAAATCGTCGGCACGGCAGCCTATAAGTCCTCGCCGCGTTTGGGCGCAGGCAGCCCCGCCAGATTGAACAGGAAAAGACCCGTGTTCGCAAACAGCAAATACTTCCAGGCGCCTTTGCGCGTGCCGTTGCAGCACATGCGCATGCCTAGCGCGTGCGTGCCTGGTTCTGTTCAGGCGCTCTTGACGAGGGAATCTGGACGTTCAGAGTTTGACTTTGCAAGGGGGTTTACCTAACTTGCGTGCCCAATGAATGACTCAGGGACTGCCGCCCCTGCCCAGCCCGAAATCAAACGAGGGGACATCGCCATCCTGCTCTCCACGCGCGGCCGGCCGGACATGCTGCTGGAGGTCTTCGAGTCTTTGAGGACGACAACAGTCCGCAAAGACAAGGTGGCCCTTTGGTTGTACGTGGATGACGACGATCGGGTCACACGGGCAGCCATTGACGGCGGAAAATTCCCTGAGCTTGGTTTCCCGGTCCATTGGCATATCGGTCCACGCACGCCGGATTGGGGCCAAACCTATCAGGTCTTGTGGACAGCGCTCGGGCGCACGGCCGAGGTTTACATGATCGCGAACGACGATGTGCGGTTTGAGACGAAAGGGTGGGACGACGTCCTCCGGGCCGAAATTGCCAAGTTCCCGGACGGCATCCTTCTGGCCTGTCCGTATGATCCCGTCGCGCCCGCTATTGCCACTTTCCCGATCATTGGGTGGGGGTGGCTCAACACGATGGGTCGCGTCTATGCCGGGTATTTCCACTATTGGTATGACGACAAGTGGGTGGATCAGATTGGCCGCATGGTGGGCCGCTATATCAACATCCCCATGTTGCTTTCCCCGATCCGCGGCAAAGGCCGCACTCAACGCATGCGCTGCCTGCCGTTTTGGACAAGATTCTTCCAGCTGACCCTGCCCGAGCGAAAGGAAACCGCTGTCAAACTGATTACCGCCATGCACCCAAAAGATGAAAAAGCCCGCGCCGCCGCGCTGGCAAAAATGGAAGAAGTAGCCGCCGGCTTCAAGAAAGAGGAAGAGAGCTTCTCCGACGTTTATTCCACCTTCCAGGAGGAGCGCCATACGGCAATGTCCCCCGAGGAACGGGACCGCTTCAGCCCGCTGTACTTCAAGCAGGAGGCACACGCGGTCAGCCGCCTGCTTGGCATTGCCCAGGAGCTTTTTGACAAGCAGCAATATGCCGAGGCGTTGAAGTACCTGGAGGCTACTCAACTGGCGGACATTCGGGCGCGAACGGCGGAGGAGATGATGGTCAAGTGCCTCCGGGCGCTTGGCCGTGAGAAGGAGGCCGACCGCGTGGCGAGGGACGCCATCCTGGCCTGGCCGCGGATGAGCGCGTTGCGGCGATTGTTCCGGTTCCTTGGCATGGTGGCCAACGAGGCCAAGGGGTTGTTGGTTGGGCTCACTTCCAAAGGAAAGCGGGATCCGAACAAGAAGCTGGGTTGAGTTGGGCCAGGCGATGGTCAGGAATTGCTATGCTGGAGACGTTTAAGAAAACTGCCGCAGGTAATGCGCTGCTCAACTGGCTGATCAACTACAAGATCAAGAAGCGCGAAGCCCGCCGCTTGACCAGCTTTGAAGTCACCGAGTTGCGCCAGAGATTCAGTCAGGACGCAAAGGGCTTCGACCGCTATATGCACGACAATTGCGGTTGCCGGGTCATCATTGATCCCAACTTCGTCCGGGTGGTCAAGAAGCTGAAAGCCGACTTCGGCCTGCGCAACTTTGTGGAGACTGGCACCTACGACGGTGAAACCTCCCTCGCCATGAGCCTTTTGTTCGAGAGGGTGTTCACCTGCGACGTGATAGACTGGAAGCGCCGCCCAGAACTCTATTTCGCGGAAAACGTCGTTTACGAGACCAGGAACTCGCCGGAGTTCCTTCGTGCTCACCTTCCGGAAATTCGGGCTGATTCCCTCTTCTTTCTCGATGCCCACTGGGGGGCCTATTGGCCGCTGAGGGATGAAATGTCCCTCATTTTCAAAGAGTGTGAAAAGCCGGTCATCGTGATTGACGACTTCGACGCCGGCAACGGGTTATGCTTCGATCAGTATGAAGACCGGAAGCTGGACCTGAACTACATCGCCGGCAGCGTTCCGGCCGACTACAAATTCTGCCTGAATCCATGGAGCTATCGCAACCGCGGGATTATTTTCATCTTCCCGGGAACCGCCAGCTACGGTTGCCGGTTTGCGGAGCGCGACCACTACTCGGAGGAGAAGCACGGGCTTTGGGGCAAGCGGGCCAAATAGTCAACGATCAGGCAGGGCGGGGGAGCCGCGCGGCGGCGCGCGCAAAGCGACCTTGCCATGACTACAAGCCCGTCGGATGATCCAGGAAGACCCAAGGCACCTTAAAGCGGCTCGAAAGATGCCTCGCCAGCGCCTTGACGCCAAATGTTTCCGTCGCGTAGTGCCCCCCGTACAGCACATTTAAGCCCAACTCCTCCGCCACAGAGTAAGTCCAATGAGGCCCTTCCCCCGTGACGAAAGTGTCCACGCCCTCTTCGGCAGCCTGCCTGAGCCCGTCGCCCGCTCCTCCGCTTACCACGCCAATGCGCCGGCACTGCTTCGGCCCGGCCGCAATCACCCGTGGCTGCATTCCCGTGGCGCGCTGCAGACGTTTGATCAGGTCCATCCGAGAGACGCTGGCTCGCGCCTGAAATCCAATGTGCTGGCCGTGACTCAGGTAGAAAGGACGCAGCCGCTTCAGTCCGAGTGCCGCACCAAGAAGGGCATTGTTGCCCAGGCGCGGGTGAGCATCCAATGGCAGGTGAGAGCTGTATACCGCAAGATCATGCTCGAGCAGGCAGCATAGCAGCTCGTAGCGGCCTCCCGTCCACGGATGCGCGGAAGTCCAGAATAACCCGTGATGCGCCAACAGCAAATCAGCTTTGGCCGCCGCCGCCAGCCGGACTGTTGCCAGGCTGGCGTCCACCGCTGCGGCGATTCGCGTGACCGTACCGCGATTCTCCACCTGCAGGCCGTTGGCGGCCCGCTCGTAATCCTGAATCCCGGCGATGCGCAGCAACCGATCGCAGTAGCGGACAATGGCCGCCAGGGGAGCTTTTGACATGCGGCGATGAAACCAAAACTACACCCGTCTGCAAAGCGGGAAGTGAATCGCGAGACGTTTAGCGGCCATGAAAATATCTTCAACCCGCCTATTGAATTCCCCCGGCGGCATTCTATAGTGCGCATCGTTCTGAAACAACGGAAATGAGCAACACGACTGAAGGCGGGGAGCCCTGGGATATCCAGGCCGCTCGCAACCTTTACAACATTCATCGCTGGGGCGCGGATTACTTTGACATCAACGAAGCTGGGCACGTCGTGGCCAAACCGCTGCGTGAGGCAGGGGCGACCGTCGAGCTGGCGGATGTGATCGAAGAAGCAAAGGGGCGCGGGCTCAAGTTCCCGTTGCTGATCCGGTTCCAGGACATTCTGCACCACCGGGTCGAGTCGATTAACCTCGCTTTCCGCAACTCGATCGCTGAGTTCGGTTATCAGGGCAAGTATCGCGGAGTCTTCCCCATCAAGGTGAACCAGTTGCGCGAAGTGGTGGAGGAGATTCTGGACGCGGGCAGGCCGTTTGATTTCGGCCTGGAAGTCGGCAGCAAGCCGGAGTTGCTAGCGGGCCTCGCCCTGCAGAGTCAACTCGGCAGCCTGATTGTCTGCAACGGTTATAAAGACGCTAGTTTCATTCGGATGGCACTGCTCGGCATCAAGTTGAACAAGAAGGTGATCATGGTCGTGGAGAAGCTCGAAGAACTGCGCCAGATCATCGCGTTGTCCAAGCAGTTTGGCGTGGAACCCCTCATCGGCATCCGGTTGCGACTCCTGAGCCGGGGCACCGGCAAATGGGCTGAGAGCGCCGGCGAGAATGCGAAGTTCGGTTTGAGCACCGCAGAATTGCTGGCCGCGACGGAGATGCTCAAGGCGGAGAACCTCGCCCACTGCTTTAAGCTGCTGCATTTCCATATTGGTTCGCAGGTGCCGGACATTCTCATAGTCAAGAAGGCTGTGCAGGAAGCCTCGCGGTTCTACGCCAAACTCCACAAGATGGGCTTTCAGATTGAATTTCTCGACGTCGGCGGCGGGCTGGGCGTGGATTACAATGGCAGCCGCTCCGCGTTCGACAGCTCCACCAACTACACGCTGCAGGAGTACGCTAACGACATTGTGTATTACATCGCCGATGTCTGCGACGCGGAGAAGGTTCCGCATCCGGACATTATCAGCGAGAGCGGGCGGGCGATTGTCGCACACCACAGCGTGTTGATTGTGGAAGTCTTCGGCGCGATCGGCAAGGACCGGTTGGCGGAGCGTCCCGTGTATGGCGAGAATGAGGCCCCGCTGGTGGACGAATTGCTCGACATCCAGACGAATCTGGCGAAGTTGAACAAGCTGGAGGCATATCACGACGCGTTGGAACGAAAGGAAGACGCGCAGCACATGTTCACGCTGGGTATGATGGACCTGCCGGCGAAGGCGAAGATCGAGGAACTGTACTGGGAAATCAGCCGGGAGGTCGTCGAGAGCTTCAAAGGCCAGGCCTACGTGCCGGCGGAGATTCGCAAGCTTGAAGACAGCCTCGGGGACCAATATCTCTGCAATTTCTCGGTCTTTCAATCACTGCTCGACCACTGGGCACTGGACCAGTTGTTCCCCATCATGCCCGTAAGCCGCCTGAACGAGCGCCCCACGCGCGAAGCTACTCTGGTGGACATCACCTGCGATTCAGACGGCCAGGTCAACAAGTTTATTGACCTGCGCGATGTGCGCGACACGCTGCCGCTGCATCCGCTCAACACCAATGGCAACGGACAGCCGGAGCCATACTACCTGGGCTTCTTCATGATGGGCGCCTACCAGGACATCATGGGCGATCTGCATAATCTGTTTGGGCGCGTCAACGAGGTCCATGTTTTCCTCGAGCCCGACGAACCGGCGGGCTACTACGTCGAGGAGATAATCGAAGGCAGCACAATTGTTCAGTGTCTCGCCTCGGTGCAATACGACGAGAACGAGCTCAAGCGGCAAATGAAGGCGCAGATTGACGAAGCTATCAAGTCCGACCGCATGAAGCCGTCCGAAGCCATGCGCTTGCTCGACGATTACGAGCGCGGGTTGAAGGAGTATACCTACCTGAGCTTCTAGCGGTCTTGTCCGCACCCGCCCACGCATGCCTGACCCCGCGCCCAACGCCGAACTGTTGCGGTCGCTTGGCCGGTTGGTGCGCGGGTTGTCGGCCTTGTTCTGGGGGCTCCCGATTTCGTTGATCGTGTGCTTTCATACGGCGAAGGCCGAGTCTTTAAGATCGTTCGGTATCGCGCCGCCACTGGTGACGACGGCGCTGCTGGTCTTCGGGTTGTGGCAACTCGGGGATTTTCAAAGGCAGGAACGCGTGTGGCGCACCGCGCTGGACCGCGCCTGGCTGCTCAGCCTGGTTAATTTCGGCCTCAGCCCTTTTCTCTATTGGTACAACAAAGTCCCCGCCAACATCTTCTTTCTGACTATGGTGCTCCTGATGGCGCTCTCGGCGTTGGCGTTCCTGGGCAGCCTGAACTTGGTGCTGCGACGCCTCGGCGCCATGTTGCCCGACGAAGCGCTGCGCCTGGAGACCCGTCAATTTACAACGCTGAACCTGAATTTGCTCCTGGCAACGTTGCTGCTCGCCGCGCTTTATGTGGGGCTTGGCCAAATCCAACCACTGCCCTTCTGGCTGGTGGCGGTGGCGGCCACGATGGAACGCGGCAGTTTGTGGTTTCTGATACCGCTGGTTCTGTTGCCCCTCGCCATGACCATGGCGCTGCTGTGGAAGACCAAGGAAGTTATCCTCGACAACGTGTTCAGCGCCAAGCGGTAATGCCGACGGGCCAATCCCTTCTGGGCGCTTCGCAAGTTTAGTTGACACGCTCGGCGACCTTGTACGGACGCATCCGTTTCTGCATCCAGCGGACCGCGAGCAAATCGTGGAAAGAAACGAACAGCCGGTTCCATACGCCGTAATTGGTCTGGCCGGACAGACGCGCGTTGTGCGACACGGCAATCTCGGTCACGGTGAATCCTTCGATCTTGACCAGCGTGGGCATGAAGCGGTGCATGCCTTTGAAGTACTTCAAGTTCTCGATACACTCGCGCCGGAAGCCGCGGTAAGTGCAGCCGGCGTCGCTAATCTGTTCGCCGGACAGCCGGTTCCGAACCCAGTTGGCAATGCGCGACGAGGCGACCCGAATGAAATTGTCCCCCTGACTTCGGGCTTCGACTCGTGTGCCACAAACGCAGTCGTATTGCTTCAGCGGCTCCAGGAATCGCGGCAGGTCTTTAGGATCGTTCTGCATGTCCCCGTCCAACGTAAACAAATAGTGCCCGCGGGCTGCCTTCAAGCCCGCCCAAAGCGCCGCCGATTCTCCGCAATTAAAGGCGAAACGCTGCGCGCGAACCCTCGGGTCACTGGCGGCCAGTTCCCTGAGCATCTCCCATGACCGGTCCTTGCTGCAGTCATCGGTGATGATGATTTCATAAGGCAGCTTCAGTGGGTCAAGCGCCTTGCGAATCGCCTCTACCAGCGGCCGCAGGTTGTCCTGTTCGTTATAGCACGGAATGACGATGCTTAGTGTCGGTGTGTTGGTCATTTTTCTCTTCCGCGGAACTCCGCCACAGCGTCGCAGACGTGAGTAGGGGCGTCCAGACTCATTTCTCCAATTTACATTGCTTTTCAGTCCATTCGTCTCTGTCGCTGGCGCCAAGGTGTTATGCATCAGCTTGGGAACCATATCTGGTGGTCGGGCTGATTGGCGTGGTTGGCTAGACGATGGCTTGATAGTGAGGTGGTGCTACGGTGTGTATCCCATGGGGAGCGCTCCCCATGGGATACACACCGTAGCACCACCGGTTCAGCGCCATATTCCCCAGCCAGGGGTGCCGGGGTCAGCGGCGACTGGAAAAGGCCGGCCGGCAGCATCACTGTCCAAAATACGGACAGTGCTCGGGTTGCGGATTGAGGGGATTCCGGGTGGTGGAGGTGAACACCACGGTTGGGAATCCCCGGAAATCCGTGATCAATCAAGAGAAGGCGCTGTAGTCCAGGCGATTACCGTCGGGTTGGTGAAGGATGGAGGGGGGCGGGCTTCGGGCTATTGCTTCAAGCGAATTTGCTAAAGGCTGGCCTCAATTCAGCAGTCGGTACCAGTTGTCCCGCTGATGCGGTTCGTAGCCGAGGTCCGAGATGAGCCGGCGCATGTCGGCAACGGCCATGCGGAAGGTCGTGCCGGCTTGCGAAACCACGTTCTCCTCGATCATGATGCTGCCGAGGTCGTTCGCGCCAAACTTCAGCGCAACCTGGCCGAGTTCCTGTCCCTGCGTCACCCACGAGCTTTGCACGCTGGGGAAGTTGTCGAGGTAGATGCGCGCCAGCGCTTGCGTGCGCAAATATTCGTGCCCGCCGACGGTTGGCGCGCGCAGCCGTGTATGCTCGGCCTGGAAAGTCCAGCAGATGAAGGCGGTGAAGCCCTTGGACTTGTCTTGTTGCGCGCGCACGCGTTCGAGGTGCTCGATCCGGTCCTCCACCGTCTCCACGTGGCCGAACATCATGGTGGCGCTTGAACTCAGCCCGAGCCGGTGAGCTACCTCCATCACTTGCAGCCACTCATCGCTCATCGCTTTGAGCGGGGCCACTCTCTGGCGCACGCGGTCCACCAGGATTTCGGCGCCGCCGCCAGGTATCGAACCGAGACCCGCCGCTTGGAAATCGGCGATCAGCCGGTCCAGCGGCTCGTTAAATATCTTACGGAAGTGGATGAACTCGCTGGGGCTGAACCCGTGGATATTGACTTGCGGAAACTTGCCCTTCATGTGGGCAAGCAGGTCCAGATACC
The DNA here is from genome assembly GCA_035452965.1 of Candidatus Paceibacterota bacterium. Classification (NCBI taxonomy): domain Bacteria; kingdom Bacillati; phylum Minisyncoccota; species Minisyncoccota bacterium. Next base: position 22,770 of record DAOTCE010000005.1, read on the forward strand.
ATTGCTTGGTGAGCTTTGGGTGGTGGCCGCCTTGAAGCAAAATCTGCGTGCCGCCCAACGCGACGGTCTCCTCGATCTTGCGGTCCAGTTCCTCCAGCGAGATGACATAGGCATCGGCATCGTTCTCCGTGCGATAGAAGGCGCAGAACTTGCAGTAGACGTTGCAGACGTTGGTGTAGTTGATGTTCCGATCTACGATATAGGTGACAATCTGATGGCCACGGCCGGTGTAGGCGGAGCTGCGGGCGATTTGGCGCCGCCGGTCGGCCAGCGCGCCGAGTTCCTCAAGCGGCAGATGGTACAGCCGCAATGCTTCGGTCTGGTCAATGCGCTGCCCGTCCCAGACCTTTTGCAGCAGGCCGTCCAAAGACGCGTCGTAAATCACCGGCGGAACGTAACGGAGGTTGGGCTGCGAGACAAGCGGGGCGGAAGCGATCCACGCAGGCGCAGTCCTGGCAGCTCGCGCGGAGGTCCGGTGGACCGGTACCGGGCTGAGGCAACTGGGCGGGTTGTTGGGCTTGTGCGGCTGTCGAGGCGCCAACCTCCCGAGCGGGCGGTCTTATGCTCCGAGCAGAGCCTCGGCGTGCTTGCGGGCGGCGTCGCTTTGGCCGCCGAACATGCGGGCCAGCTCGGTGACGCGCGCTTTAGAATCGAGTCGGGTGATCTCGGAAATCGTGCGGCCGGCCTTCACTTGCTTGGTTGCGACGTAGTGCGCCGAGGCCGGAGCCGCCACCTGAGGCAAATGGGTAATGCACAGCACCTGTCGCTTCCGAGCAATATGCTGCATTTTCTCGCCTACAGCATTGGCGGTCTCGCCGCCCACGTTGGCATCCACTTCATCGAAGACCAGCACCGGGATTTGGTCCTCGGCGGCCAGCACAGTCTTGAGGGCCAGCATCACGCGAGCCAGTTCACCCGAGGAGGCAATCGCGCGCAACGGGCGAGGCGGCTCGCCGGGGTTGGGGGCGAACTGGAACTCGATGGCGTCGAGGCCATGGGGAGTGAACCGTGTTACCGGAGCTTTGGGGTCGGATTGGCCCAGTGGGGTGAGGGTGATGTCGAGCTGGCTCTGTTTAAAGCCAAGGTCGGCCAGTTGCTTGTTGGCTGATTTGGCGAGCTGGGGGATGACTTTGCGCCGTTTGGCGGAGAGGCTCTGGCCGGCGCGCCAGAGTTCGGCTTCGAGCCGCTGGAGTTCGGCATTGAGGCGGCCCAGCTCGGCGTCGCGCTGCTCCAGGCTTCGGAGCTTGCGCCGGGCTTCGTCGCCAAAGGCGATGACCTCGGCCAGGGTCGCGCCGTACTTGCGTTTGAGTGAGTGGAGCAGGTTGAGCCGCTCCTCGAGTTCCTGGAGGCGCGCGGGGTTGATGTCGGCCTTGTCGGAGTAATGGGAGAGTTCGGACCGCAGCTCGTGCAGGGCAGCCACGGCTTGTTCGTGCTGGGTCACCAGGGAGGCTGCCGAGGCGTCCACGCGCTGCAATTCCTGCAAAGTGCGGCCTATGATGCCGGCCTGGGTCAGCAAGGAGGTCTCGTTTTCGCTGAGCAAATCGAGCGCGGCCTGGCTGAGTTGGAGCAGTTTGGCGGCATTGCTGGCCCGGCGATGGTCCTGCTCGACTTGTCCCTCCTCGTCAGGCTGGATGCGGGCGGCCGAAATCTCTTCGGCCTGGAAGCGGAGCAGGTCGAGCTGTTGAGCGTAGGCCTTCTCATCCACGATCAGCGCGGCTTTCTCCGCTTCAAGTGCGGCGCGGCGGCGAACGAGATCGGAGAAGGCGTCACGTTCGGCCTCCAGCCCGCCAAAGGCGTCCAGAACGGCAAGCTGGCGCGCCGGGTGCAGAAGGGACTGGTGCTCGTGTGGCCCGTGGATGTCCACCAACCACTCACCCAGCGCCGCGAGGATGGCTAGCGTGGTGGGTGAGCCGTTGATGAACTGGCGGTTTGCGCCAGCGCTGGTGAAAGCGCGTTTCAGCACCAGCTGGTGGTCTTCGCAAGGCTCAAGGCCGTTCTCCTCCAGGAAGGAAGGCAGCGGGGCTTTGAGCCTGGACACGTCGAAGACAGCCTCGACCGAGCAACTGTCACACCCGCTGCGGATCAGTGTGCGGTCGGCGCGTTCGCCCAGGGTGAGGTTCAAGGCGCCGATGAGGATGGACTTGCCCGCGCCCGTTTCGCCCGTGATGACGTTGTAGCCGGGCTGCAATTCAAGCGTCAAGTCGGCCACGAGGGCGAGGTTCTTGATGCGCAGGGTAGTCAGCATGCCGCAGTTACGCGGGTGAATTTGGCGGTAAGACCGCCCTGGGGCAAAGGAAAAGTTGACCGCGGTGGGGGGCGGGCGGGAGGTGTGGGGCGGGTTGCAGCGGGGGGCGGCATTGGCTAAGCTAAGGCCTGTAATGTCGTTCACGTTCATCTTTCTGGGCTCAGGCACATCGCAGGGCGTGCCGGTCATTGGCAAGGAGTATCCGCCCGCGTTCCTGGCCAATCCGAAGAACCATCGCACCCGACCCTCGGGCTACGTGGCCACGGAACACACTAGACTGGCGATAGACACGACGCCGGAGTTCCGCCTCCAGATGTTGCGGGAGAAGATCAACTGGTTGGATGCGGTGGTCTTCACGCATTCTCATGCTGATCATATCATGGGCCTGGACGACTGCCGCCGGTTTTGCGACCTGCGCGGTGGCAGGGCACTGCCGGTGTATGCGAGCGAAACGACGATGGGTGATTTGAGGCGCGTATTTCGGTACGCGTTCCACGACGGCCCGTGGCCGAGGGGCTACTTCATTCCAGAGCCCCATGTCGTCAATGGCCCTTTCAGGCTTGGCGACCTGGACATAATTCCCCTGCCGCTGCCGCATGGGGCGGCGACCACGCTGGGCTACCTGTTCTTGCAGAACGGGCAGAAGCGGTTGGCCTATCTGAGTGATTGCAAGGAAGTGCCGACCGAAGCCCTGGGCCAGGTGCGCGGCGTGGAGGTGGCGGTGCTGGACGCTCTGCGGCCCAGGCCGCACCCCACGCACATGTGCCTCGATGAGGCGTTGACTACGGCAGAGCGGATCGGCGCAGGCCGGACTTTCTTCACGCACCTGACGCATGACTACGACCACGATGCCGCCCAGGCAGGACTCCCACCCGGGGTGGAGCTTGCATATGATGGGTTGAAGATCGAGTGTGGCAAGTGAGGCGTGAGGTGTGAAAGGGCTGCTTCCAGCTCTAACGATTCTGGCTAGTGCGGCAGCGCACAACTTGTGCGCGGCGAGTCCGGGTGATGAGGTGATCGTTGTTTATAACACCCAAGTGCCGGATTCCAAGGGCGTGGCCGAGTATTACGCCGACCGGCGCCATGTGCCGGCCAGCCAGGTCTTCGGTTTTCCGCTTTCCACGAACGAGAACATGTCGCGGCGGGAATTCCACGAGGTCCTGGCGCAACCTCTCGCGCAGGCACTGAAGAAACAGAAGCTTTGGGAGATCGGCCCGGTGATCATTCAGGCTACTACCAACCACCCTGGCCGGGTGGAATGGAGGGCGGTGACTTCCAAGATCCGCTATGCTGTGCTGTGTTACGGAGTTCCTCTGCGCGTTGAGCATGACGCGACCTTTAAGGAGGCGGGCGTGGAAAGCCTGCGGCCGGAACTGCGCCGCGACGAGGCCGCGTTGGACAGCGAACTGGCTCTGCTGCCGCTGATTGAGGAGAAACCGCCGCTGGCGGGTCCATTGCGGAATTCGATCTACACGACGACGAATGGGGCCATGTTGCATCCGACCAACGGCGTTTTGCTGGTGGCGAGGCTCGACGGTCCGACGCCCGACATTGCGCGTGGCTTGGTGGATAAGGCGCTTCAGGCTGAAAGGGACGGTCTGTGGGGGCGCGCCTACTGCGATGCGCGCAACACGACCGATCCCGGTTACAAGGTAGGCGACGATTGGATTCGGGGCGCGGCGGATATCTGCCGGCGGCTGGGGTTCGAGACGGTGGTGGATGAGAATCCCGGGACATTTCCGGCCTCCTTTCCCATGAGCCAGATTGCCTACTACCTGGGTTGGTACGACGGGAGTGTGTCGGGGCCATTCGCGCAGCGCACGGTCGAATTCATGCCTGGCGCGTTTGCTTATCACATCCACTCCTACAGCGCGGCAACGCTGCGCAGCGCCAGCCAGCACTGGGTTGGCCCGCTCTTGGCCAAAGGCACCACTATTACCATGGGGTGCGTGAACGAACCTTACCTGACCGGGACACCGGACTTGGGGGTTTTCACCGCCCGGCTGATCTATAGCCGGTTCTCGTTCGGCGAGGCGGCTTATGCGTGCCAACCGGTGTTATCCTGGCAAACGACGGTAGTGGGCGACCCGCTCTATCGGCCCTATGGGATGGATCCTGACCGGCTTCACCGGGCACTCCACGAGCGGGACAGCAAACTGATCGAATGGTCGTGGTTGCGCCTGGCTAATCTCCACCTGGCCGCCGGCAAACCGCGGGCGGATGTGGCGGGATTCTTGGAGCAAGTCGTGGCCGTGAAGCGCGGCGCCGTGCTCATGGAAAAGCTGGGCGACTTGTACGCCGCCCAGGGCAAGCCCTCCTCGGCAATCCATGCCTGTCGGCAGGCGTTGGAGCTTGCGCCGTCGCCGCAACAGCGCGTTCGGCTCCTGCTCACGCTCGGTGAACGGCTGCTCGCCTCGGACCAGACACAGGAAGCCTATGAGGCCTACCAGAAATTGCTCCAGGAATTCCCGGATTACGCCGACAAGCTCGGCTTGTACCGCAAGTTGCTGCCCCTGGCGCAGAAACTCGACCGCAAGGCCGATGCGGAGAAACACCAAGCAGAGATCACCCGGTTGTCCCCGCCGCCGCCGAAACCTCCACCTGACAACACGGGTGGCAAACCATAGGCCTCATGGTATCCGGATTTACAAGTGGCGGGCTTTGCTCTTAACTGGGCGGAATGAGTGAGAGAATGGGAAGCTGTCTCCGTCAGAAGGCAAGCGCATATGAAAGCTGCTGGGACGACCTTGGGCGGTTGGTGCTACGCGGGGCCATTCCGCGCTTTTCCCCTCTTTGAGTCCCTGGATGGACCGGACCTGCATGACCGCCACCCCACTTGACATCCTGGGCCTCATCGCCGGCAATCGGTCGCTGCCGTTGCTCTTCGCCAAAGAAGCCCGCCGCCAGGGGGTGAAGCGGTTGGTCGCCGTTGCCGTCGAGGGCGAGACCGATCCCGCCCTTGCATCGCTGGTGGACGACATCGTCTGGCTGAGGGTTGGGCAGCTTTCGAAGATGATCGCCGCCTTCACCGATCGCGGCGTTCGGCAGTGTGTGATGGCCGGTCAGATCGCGCCGAAGAACCTCTTCGATGTCCGCCCCGACCTCCGCGCTATGGCGCTGCTGTTGCGGTTGCGCGAAAAGAATGCCCATACCATCTTTGGCGCGATTGCTGACGAATTGAAGCACGACGGCGTCGAACTCATCGAAGCCACTCCGTGGCTCAAATCGCTGATGCCGCAGGCTGGCTTCCGCCTCGGCCCGAAGCTCTCCGAAGCACAGCGCAAGGACGTCGAATTCGGCTTTCGGATCGCCAAGGAAGTATCCCGCCTGGAAATCGGCCAGACCGTCCTCGTCAAAGGCGGCACGGTGCTGGCGGTCGAGGCCTTCGAAGGCACTGACAAGTGCCTTGCTCGAGGCGGCGAGCAGGCGGGCGCCGACGGTGGTGCAGTCGCCGTCAAAGTGGCCAAAGAGCAGCACGATTTCCGGTTCGACATTCCCTGCCTCGGCCCGCAAACGCTGGAAACCTGCGCCGCGGCTCGGATTGCGGTGCTTGCGTTCGAGGCGGGCAAGTCACTGCTCCTGGAACAAGAAACTTGCGAAGGCATCGCCACCAGGGCTAAGATCGCAGTAACAACGGTGGGCTGATGCCCGTCGCGCCCAATGTCCTGACCAAGCCATCCAATTCTCGTAACGGTATAATCCATTCAACTCCTCTAACTCACTCCCCGCCCATGCTCACCTCCCACGAACTGTTCGGTTTCATGTCGCCTTCGCTGGCGCTGGAAATCCTCATTTACGCCTACGACAACGACAAGCCCCTCTACCGTGCCACCCTTGGCGCCGTTGCCGACGCCCGCAAGCTGAGGCCCGTCTTTCTCGAACGCCAACCCAAACCCCAGCGCCATGCCACGATGCTAAGCATGATGGCCCGGCCGGGCTTGGATTTGGTAGCGAGCAACCTTCTCCATGCCTGGCTCCTCAAGAAGCACAAACCCATGCTGGCCGATTTCCTGGATGCCCTCGGGGTCGCCCATCAGGACGGGGTCGTCGAACAGTTGCCCCCAACGATGGACGATGCCAAGCTGCGCGCCGCAGTGGACGCCCTGCTCGTCAAGTATCCCCCCGAAACCGTGGCGGTCTATCTCCACGCCTTCAACAAGATGAATGAACTGGAATGGAAAAACCTGACGGCCTTTCTGGATTCTGACCCGCGCCTCCAGTTGGGAGCGACGGCCTGAGGCACCAGCGCGGACTTGCTCAGCTACTTCCACCGCCGCGAGGGTTCAGGGGTCTTCAAATCTTCGCCGTCTTCGTTGACTGATGCCGCTATGACAACCTTGGACTTCGACCGCTTACGACTCCGCGCGTTCATGTCGCAGTCGACAATAGCGCAGGCTTCCGGCGGAAGAGATTTTTTGCTGGCCGAAAGCCGGGGTAACCGCAAAGGTAATACCGCATGAATGATTCGCACGGAACCGAAAACACGCCCGCCAGCGGGAATCCTGATGAGATGCGATCGGCGCTTTTCGCGCAAATGGTCATGCAACAGGCCAGCATGGCTATGATGCTGTTGGGGAAGACGACGCATCCTGAGACCGGCCAGGTTATCCGGGATCTTGAGGCGGCCAAACTCTTCATTGACCAGTTGGAAATGCTCGAATTCAAGACGAAGGGCAACCTTACCGCGGAGGAAGCGGCGCTTTTGAAACAGAGCTTAATGTCGCTGCGAATGGCATTCGTGGAATCCGTGGACGCCCCGCCGCCGTCGGCGGGAGCTGCTCCGGGACCAACGGCAGGCACGCCCGCGCCGGCAGCCAACGTGGCTGCGGCGGACGAGGCCCCGGCCAAGAAGTTTACCAAGAAGTACTGAGGCGCCGCCGGCAAGCGGCCAGACGGTCCGACAGGGGGGTGTTGGGGCATGCATTTTTTGCGTTTAATTTGCGTGACAATGGGAGGTCAATTCTGTAGAAGCATACTATTCGGGGTTTAGGAAACGGCTGCCCCTTAACGAGTATCACATCACCGGGCTGGAAGCGACCATATGAGAAAACGCATCAAAGATGAGTTCGCCGATCTGCCTGTTTCGCGGCAGCGGAAATACCAACTGCGGATGAAGCGTGACCGGCGATGCACCGAGTGTGGTGAACCGGCGGTGCAAGGCTCGCGATGTTTGAAGCATCTGATCAAAGCACGGGAACGCCAGCGTGAGAAGCGGGGCCTCAAGCGCCGCTACTTCGGCACGCTCAGTTACCGGTTGCAGGCGGCCGCCCGGAAGAAACGGCCGGCGGCTGCCCGGCGCACGCGGTTGGCCTCTGTGAAGGGCGCGAGCTGATGGTAGGATGCGCGCGCCGTTCCTGAGCTAAGAGGGCGAGCAGATTCTGCGATCCGCCTGACAACCGGCTAACTTCGCCGTTGCCGGGCGCGGCTGGCATTTCCGGGCGGGAAAGGGGCCTGCAGCGAGCCCGCCGCTGGTTGAAGCGAATACCTGAATCCTCAGCGAAGGCAGGACGACCAGTCCTCTGGTTCGTTCCAGAACTCGCTAAGTGCCGTAATCCGTTAATACAATTGCCCACTCCTGGATCGAGTAGCCGCCCCGGTGCGACAACGGTGTGAAGCCTGCGATATCCCAGTGTGGTTCCCATGGGGGCCGACCCCCATGGGAACCACACCGGGGTCCCGCCGGATTGGCACCATCCCATCGCCGTAGGCGGCTTGGGCGTGGGGTGCCTCAGGCTTGGGGGACGGGCGAAGCCAGCAGTCGGGTCGGCAGGCGGTGGGCTTGGCCGGGCACAGCCGGCTTCCGGTGCAGGTCTTGAGCCCACCGGCCCGGTGAGACGATTCTATCTGATATTGGCCAGGTGGGACTCTGCGCCGGGGGCACGCAATGCGGTAGTGAATTTGTAGAATCACGCACCGAGAATTGGGGCGAACATGAAAGTTGCGGAATGGGCTTGCTACGGAAGCAACAGGTAGCCATATTGCGATAGCAATACACAAAATTCTATGGCTGACGCTGCTAACAAATATCCTGAGAACGTTCCTGGCAAGTATTACGTTGACAACCAGTGCATTGACTGTGACCTGTGCCGGGAAACGGCCCCTGACAATTTCCAGCGCAACGAGGACGGTGGTTACTCCTTTCTTGCGAAGCAACCGGGTTCACCAGAGGAGGAGACTCGCTGCAAGGAAGCCAAAGAAGGCTGCCCGGTCGAGGCGATCGGCGACGACGGGGCGTAGACTTTCGGTGCCTCGAGCAAGGCCAGTGGCAGAAAGCCTCGGCATTCAATCTGGCCATATCGTAACAGCAGCGCATCTTGCCTTCGCCCCTGGCAGGCTTTGCCGACGACTGCTGCTGGCGTAAGAGGTTAGCATAACCCAGCTTCACCACTGGAGCGGGTCGCAAGGCATTGTCTGGTGAGGCAAGGCTGGCTAAACCGGGATTGATTTCCGGCTTTTTACCCGCAAAGCAGGCGCTCAATTCCTGCTTCCGGTTTGCGGAAAACCCATTAGGCTGGCTCGATTATGGATTGGCTAACCAACCTGATTTGGCACGACGGCAGCCTGTTCGGGATCCAATGGCACACGTGGAAGGTCATCGGCTGGCTGGGCAACCTGATCTTTTTCTCCCGCTTCTTCGTGCAATGGTATGCAACCGAGAAGCGAAAAAGGGTAGTGGTGCCGACAGCATTTTGGTGGCTCAGTTTGGTAGGCTCCCTGCTCCTGCTCAGCTACGCGCTTTTCCACGACCGGGATTCGGTGTTCATCTTTGCCTACGCGTTCACGTGGATTCCCTACATTCGCAACCTGGTGATTCACCGGCGGCACGCGGCGGCGCACCTGACATGCCCGAGTTGCGGAACCCAGTGCCCGCCGCACTCAAGATTCTGTCTTGCCTGTGGGACCCGACTGACCGCCGGTGAGGGAATGGTCTCCGGCTGACGCGCGCCTATTTTTTAGGGGCAACTGGCGCGGGGGCCACAGGCGGCAAGTTGGTAGGGATGGCCGGCTTGAGGTTGTATTTGGCAAGGATGGGAGCAAAGTCGGGATGGACCCGCCCGTATTCGGTGATTTTCTTAATAAAATCCGTCATCAGCGGGCCGCTTACTTTCTGATAGTCATTGATCATTTGCGCGGCCTGCGGGCGAATGGCGGCGAGATCCTTGCTGCTGGAGCGCCACTGCCGGAGCAAGAAGATGTTCAGTGTCCCGCTGATCACGATGACCAGGATGAGGATGGACACGACCAAATGACGCAGGGAGTCATGCTGCGCCTGAAGGTCATTGGCGCCGGAACGGGTGGGGGCATTGGTGTCAATATAGTCCATAGGAACCTACTTGGTGGCGGATTTGCTGGGGGCAGCGGGGTTTGTCTTGGCCGGCTTGAAACCAACGGATTCCAGCAAAGGGTCAATCGCCGGATGGGTCTTGCTGTATTCCAGAGTGTCGTTGGCCAGGGCGGTGATGATCGCGCGGTTTTGATTGATCATGGCCGCCTGGCCTTGAAGCGCGCGCAGTTGGCGGGTGTTGGAAATAAAAAGCCAACACAATACGAGCGAGGCCAGCGCGCTAAGGGTCAAGACCCCGAGCAGGATCGTAATCAAAGGAGAGTTTTTCATAGCTAATGCTGGGCACTGTAGTGTTTTCTTCACCATTGTCCACCATGATTTTGCTTTAAAAGATACTTGCCTTCGGATGGCAAAAGCGGCAGAGTTCGGGTGCTTGAATGACCCGCTCCCAGCGGACGCGGTGAGCGGGGATTAAGTTGGGCTGTCGTGAACTGCACGCGGCCCGCAGAGTTCAGAGTTAATCAGCTTGGCTAAGGAAGAACCGATTGAATTGGCCGGCACAGTGACGCAGGTCCTGCCGGGCACGATGTTCCGCGTGGCGTTGCCAAATGGTCACGAGGTGCTCGCCCATATTTCCGGCAAGATGCGCAAGCACTTCATCCGCATCAGCGTCGGCGACAAAGTCAACGTGGAGATGTCGCCCTACGATCTGGGCAAGGCGCGGATTACGTTTCGGCACGCCTGAAGGCAAGGAGTGGCGAGGCGGGCCCCTGCTTCACGCCGCAGCGTTCGCTTTGGCTCGACTTTGAGACGGGGCAGGGCAATCTGCTTCCCATGCGAATACAATTCCTTGGTGCTACTCGCACGACGACCGGATCGACGTATCTCCTCGAGCTAAACGGGCAGCGATTGCTCCTGGAGTGCGGCTTGTTCCAAGGCCGGCGGGGCGAGTCCATCGAGCGGAATCGGAATTTCCCGTTCGATCCAAAGCAAATTGATGCGGTTGTTCTCAGCCACGCGCATATTGACCACTGCGGGAACCTGCCGAACCTGTGTCGGCAGGGGTTTGAGGGAAATATCTACTGCACCTTCGCGACGCGCGACCTGGCCAGCATCATGCTTGAGGATTCGGCGCAAATCCAACGGGATGACGCTGCTTTCGTGTCCAAGAAGCATGCCAAACAAGGCCTCCCGCCCGTTGAACCACTTTACAGCGCGAGTGATGCGGACAAGGCCATCCAGCAGTTTGTCAGCATAAACTACGATCGCCCCTTCCCGGTGGCGGACGGCTTAACCGTCACTTTTCGCGACGCAGGGCACATCCTCGGAGCGGCTCAGGTGGTGTTCGACATTCGCGAGAGTGGGCGCGAGTATCGGTATCTCTTCAGCGGCGACATCGGGCGCGGCAACGACGACATTCTTCGCGACCCAGTGCCGGTCGAGAACGTGGATTACCTGCAGGTGGAAAGCACATATGGCGCGCGGGCGCATTCGCCGAAAGCCAGCGCCAACGCTGAAGTAGGCCAGATGGTGCGGGAGACCATTGATCGCAAAGGGAAGATCATCATTCCCTCGTTTTCCGTTGGGCGAACGCAGCAGGTCGTCTATACCCTGCATCAGCTGACGCTGGAGGGCCAGTTGCCACGCGTCCCCATTTTTGTGGACAGCCCGTTGAGCGTGAACGCGACCGAGGTCTATCGCCTGCATCCGGAATGCTTCAACGAAACCATCTACAAGTTCCTGCGGGAGAAGGCGAATCCTTTCGGCATGGAGAACCTCACCTACATCCGGGAGGTGGCACATTCGATGAAGCTCAACGAGCTGAAGGACGCGGCCATTATCATCAGCGCCTCAGGCATGGCGGAAGCCGGCAGAATTCGCCATCATCTGGCGAACCATATCGGGAACCCGGCGAACCTGGTTCTTTTCGTGGGTTACTGCGCCGAACATACCCTGGGGGCGCAAATTATGTCTGGCCGAAGCCCGGTGAACATCTTTGGCGAGCCCCACGAGGTGCGCGCCCGGATTGCCTCGCTCGATTCGTTTTCCGGCCATGCGGACAAGGACGAACTCCGCCGCTACGTCGAGACCCTTACCGGAGATATCAAGAAGATTGCCGTGATCCATGGCGAAGAGGCTCAATCCCTGGCATTTGCCGAGACCCTGATGCAGATGAAACCCAAGGCGCAGGTCATCGTTCCGGATTACCAGCAGACGCTCGAGATTTGACCGGGCTGTCCCCTTGAGCCAATCCGGCTGAAACGTGGTGCTGCGGGGTCGTGCCGGCCGTCTCCAAAGCTTGACGCGGCTCCCGCGGAAGGTGGGATTCAGTCGCTAAACCGTGCGCGGTTTCGCCCAACAAAAGACTCGGCTTGCCGCAGCGATTCAGGGGTACCGATGTCGAGGAACGGGGCATCAACCGCGCATACTTTGAGCACAGCCCCTTGCGTGAGCAGTTGTGGAAACACGTGTTGTTCGAGGCTCAGCGGCAGCCGGTTGGGGAATAGGCGCAGCAGCGAGCTGCGCAACAAGTAAATGCCGGCATTGATCACTCCCTTCCCGGGCCGTTTTTCCGAGAAACCTCTTAGATCACCGGACGGTCCGATGGCGAGGGTGCCGTAGCGGGAAGCGTCTGCCACCGCGCAGCCAATAACGACGCCGGCTGCCTCGGGGTGTTTCAACTCCGAACTCGCCTGCGCGAGATCAGCAAAGACCAGTGAGTCGCCATTCAACACCAGCCATGTGTCGGGAGCCTCGCCGGCATGCCGAACCGCGTTCAGGAAGCCGCCTCCTGTCCCCAGCGGTCGGTCCTCCGCAACACATCTGATGTTCACCGCAGGCACGGGCCGGCGCCGAAAGTGCGCCTCCACCACATCGGCCAGGTGGCCCGTGGAAAGAATGACTTTCCGAATACCTTGTGTCGCCAGGAAGCGCACGACCCACTCAAGAAAAGGCTTGCCCGCCACCGATGCCATGGGCTTGGGCACACCGGGCAGCAAATGCGCTACCCGGGTTCCGAAGCCGCCCGCCAGCACGACCGCCACCGTCCGGTTCAGCTCCAGACTCATGCCCGCGCTCAGACGTTGGAGTAAAGGCTATTGCGCAGGATGGTGAAGCCCTTGATTAACTCCCGGATGCCGCGGTCGAGGCTCCATTCCGGTTTGAAGCCCGCGCCGGCAATTCGGGCGTTGGAGACTATGTAATCCCGCTTGTCCGGGTCTTCCCCGATGGGCGCTTCCAGGAAGACGAACTTCGGCAGATGCTTCTTGATCACGGCGCACAGCTCCAGCTTCGAGAGATTTGCCTCGTCCAATCCCACATTGTAGGGTTTGCCCTTCATGACCTCGAACTGGTCGAGGGCGTGGACAAACACGCGCGCCACGTCGCGCACGTGGATGTAGTTACGCTTGAAGTGCCCCTCGAAAACAACCACCGCCCGGTCAGTCACCGCGCGATGCACGAAATCATTGACCAGCAGGTCTATACGCATGCGCGGCGACACTCCGAAGACCGTCGCCAGGCGCAAGCTGATGCTGTTTTCGCGTTGGAGAATGCTCTGCTCCGCCTGCACTTTCGTCACTCCATAAAGGGAGATGGGCCGCAGCGGAGTCTCCTCGGTGCAGAATTTGCCCTTCTCGCCCACGCCATAGCCGCTGTTGGTCACCGGCATGATGATGCGTTGCGAGCTGGAAGCCAGGCGGCAAAGCATGGCCACCGCCTCAAAGTTGATCGTCTTCGCCGCAACCGGGTCGCGGTCGCACAAAGGCGCTCCTACCAGCGCCGCCAGCGGAATAATGACGTCGGCCCCCGCCACCAACTTCTTCATCAACGCTTCGTCCCGGCAATCACCGCGCACCACCTGGAAGGTGTCGTAGTGGCAGCAGTCTCCGAGGCTGTTCTGACGGAACATGAAGCTGTCCACGACCGTAAGCTCATGCCCGAGTTCCAGCAGAGCAGGGGTTAGCACCGATCCGAGGTAGCCCGCGCCGCCTGTGATTAAGATCTTCATAGTTAAGGGAGGCAATAAGTAAAGGAAGTCAGATTTCCCTGGCAACGAGATTCGTGATTTCCTGTCCGATGGCCAGCGCCGCGGTGGCCGCCGGGCTGGGCGCGTTCAGGACGTGCAGCGCCCGCGGCCGATGCAACAGACAGAAATCCTGGACCAGGTTGCCGTCGGGGGACATCGCCTGGGCGCGCACGCCGGCGCCACCTGGCGCCAGGTCGCTCTCGCGGATTTCCGGCACCAGCTTCTGCAGCGATTCACAGAACAACCGTTTGCTGAACGACCGCCGCAGTTCCTCCCAGCTCATGCGTTTGTGCCTGGCCAGAAACCGCCACAAGCCCGGGAAGGTCAGCGCATCCCATACGTCAGCAACCTTCAAGTCGGTCTTGCGGTAGCCTTCGCGTGACAGAGCCAGCACGGCGTTGGGGCCAGCCTCTCTGCCGCCGTGAATCAGCCGCGTGAAATGAACGCCCAGAAACGGAAACTGGGGGTCCGGCACCGGGTAAATCAGGTTGCGCACCAGGTGCTGCCGTTCCGGTTTGATCCCGTAATACTCGCCCCGAAAAGGCACAATGCGGACCTCCCGCTTCTCGCCCGCAAGCATGCTCAGCCGGTCGCAATGCAGCCCGGCGCAGTTAATCACGAAGTCGGCTGGATACTCTCCCTGGGTGCTCACGATCCGCCATTCGTTGTTCCGAAGCCGCAGTGCCGTAACCTTGGCGTTCAGCACGACCGATCCACCTTTGGCCTCGATTTCCTTTTGCAGCGCTTGGCAGACCCTTGCATAGTCCACAATGCCCTCCTGGGGCACGCTTAGCGCCGCAACCCCGCCCACGTGCGGCTCGATTTGGCGCATCTGTTCGTAGTTGAGCAGACGCAGTCCTTCCAGGCCGTTTTGCATTCCCCGTTCGTGGAGGTTATGCAGCCGGGGCAGTTCGGATAGGTTCGCCGCTACGACCAACTTGCCGCAGATCTCATGTGGCACTGCGTGCTTCTGGCAAAATGCCACCATTTCCCGTATGCCGGTCACAGCCAGCCGCGCCTTCAGCGAGCCCGGCTTGTAGTACAACCCGGAATGCAGAACTCCGCTGTTGTGCCCGCTTTGGTGCGCGCAGACCTGGCTTTCTTTCTCCAGCAAGGTAATTCGCGCGGCAGGGCAGCGGAGCGGCAACTTGTGCGCCGTGGCCAGACCCACAACTCCTCCGCCGATGATAACGACACGTGTGGATGACATAAGTGCGCCAGGATGAGGTTTCAGCCGGACCGCTTCACGAAGTCCTCGTAGGCAAGGCGGATGCCAGTTTCCAAGTTGACCTGGGGCTGCCAGCCCAGCGCAAGCAAGCGCGAGCTGTCCATGAGCTTGCGCGGCGTGCCGTCCGGTTTGCTCGTGTCCCAGACGATTTCCCCCGCATAGCCAATGATCCGCTTAACGGTCTCTGTCAACGCCCGCACGCTTACTTCACTGCCGACGCCAACGTTGATGAACTGTTCTTCGCTGTAATTCTCCAGCAAGAACACGCAGGCCCGGGCCAGGTCGTCCGCATAGAGGAACTCGCGAAGCGGCGAGCCGGTGCCCCAGCAGGTGACCGTTGGAGCCGAGGCGACTTTGGCCTCATGGAACTTGCGGATGAGCGCAGGCAAGACGTGCGAGCTCTGCAAGTCGTAATTGTCATTTGGTCCGTACAAGTTGGTCGGCATGGCGCTGATGAAATCGCAGCCATACTGACGGCGATAGGCCTGACACAGCTTGATGCCCGCGATCTTGGCGATGGCGTACCACTGGTTGGTTGGTTCCAGGGGACCGGTCAACAAATATTCCTCTTTCATCGGTTGCGGCGCCAGGCGCGGGTAGATGCAGGAACTGCCCAGGAACAGCAGCTTGCGCACCCCTGCTTCGTAAGCCCCGTGGATGAGGTTGTTCTGGATTTGAAGATTCTGGTAAAGAAACCCGGCCGGCTGGCGGTCGTTGGCCAGGATACCGCCGACTTTCGCCGCCGCGTCCACGACGTATTCGGGTTTCTCCTGCGCATAGAAACTGTGAACGGCAGCGCTGTCCAGCAGGTCCAGTTCGGCATGGGCGCGGCCAATGAGGCAGGTGAAGCCGCGCCGCTGAAGTTCGCGCCAAATTGCGCTGCCTGCCAGGCCACGGTGGCCGGCTACATAAATCCGGGCGTTTCGGGCTATTTCCATCGGCTAAGCAATAAGACAATACGCCATGGGAAACAAGCAGTGACTCGGGCAATCCGCTCATGGCACAGGGGCAACGATGGGGTCCGATGGGGTCTTGCCAAACGTGACTGCATGCTGCATTCTAGCTCCCGATATGAAAAATCGCATTGGGATTATCGTTTTGATTCTGGTTTTGGTGTGCGTCGGGCTTGGGATTGCGTTGATCGCCATCAAGAAACAGGCAACGGAGCAGCAGCGCGAATTGACCGACAAGAACGGCGCACTGTCGAATAGTTTGGTGCAGGCCCACGATGAGCTCGATCGGACAAGGCAAGCCAATGCCCTGCTCGAAAGCGATCGGGAGCAACGCAGGAAGGAATTCGAGGCGCTGACGAACAATTATACGCGGGTCCTCGGCAGTCTAGCCCAGGTTTCCAACAGCCTTGTTAATACTGAGGTTGCGCTCAAGACCAGCCAGGAGGAAACTGCCAAGCGTGATGCCAAGATCGCGGACCTGGAGGCGCAGAATCAAGCCCTCGACAAGCAGGCTGTTGACCTGAGCACCGCCATCACGAATCTGACTCAGCAGATTGAGGAGACCAGGCGCAAGCTGGCGACTTCGGAGGGCGAGAAGGGTTTTCTGGAGAAAGAACTGAAACGACTTATGGCTGAAAAGTCGGAGCTGGAACGGCAGTTCAACGACTTGACCGTGCTGCGCGCACAAGTCTCGAAATTGAAGGAAGAGCTTTCGGTTGCCCGCAGGCTCGAGTGGATTCGCCAAGGCCTATTCGCCAGCACCGAGCAGAAAGGCGCGCAGAAGCTAATGCGCACAACGGCCCTGACGCCGGCCAAGACTCCCAAAGCCACTTATGATCTCAACGTGGAGGTCAGCGCCGACGGTTCGGTCAAGGTCATACCGCCCTTGACCAATCGTCCGGCGGCGACTCCTCCGCCGGCCAAATGACCGGGGCCGGGCGGCTCATTGACTCGCAGGGGCGCGTCCTGCGCGACCTGCGGGTGAGCGTCACGGACCGGTGTAATTTCCGCTGCCTGTACTGCCTGCCGGAAACAGAGGCTGCGCGGAACTTTTACCGCGGCCACTGGGCGAATCTACCCAACCCGGCGCCGATCCTGCAGCAATGGGTCCCCAAGACCCACATTCTTGCGTTCGAGGAGATTGAGCGGGTTATCCGCCTGGCGGTCAGTCTCGGAATTCAGAAAGTCCGACTGACCGGCGGTGAACCCCTTCTGCGGCACGACGTGGAGTCCCTGGTCGGACGCGTGGCGAGGATTCCGGGCGTTGGCGACCTGGCGCTGACCACCAATGGCATGCTTTTTGCCCAGAAGGGCCCCGCGCTGCGTGAGGCCGGCCTCCGCAGAGTCAGCTTCAGTCTGGATTCACTGGTGCGCGACAACTTCAGGAAGATCACCGGCCGCGATGGTCTTGAGGAGGTCTTGGGCAGCATCAGCCTGGCCCAGGAACTGGGTCTGCGCCCGGTCAAAGTTAACGCGGTGATCATCCGCGGGCTCAACGATCATGAGATTGAAGGGCTGGCGGAATTCGCGCGGGAGCGCCAACTAAGCTTGCGCTTCATTGAGTTCATGCCGCTCGACTCCGCGCGCGCCTGGCTCAAGGAGATGGTGGTGCCCGGTCACGAGGTCCTGGCCCGCCTCCGAGCGCGGTTCGACTTGCGCCCGGTCGCGTCCGATAATCTTTCCGCGACCGCCAAGCGCTGGGCATTCCCTGATGGCCGCGGCGAGGTTGGCATCATTGCGCCGGTCAGCGAGCCCTTTTGCGGCCACTGTAATCGCATCCGACTGACCGCGGACGGCAAGGTGCGGACCTGTCTGTTCAGCGTGACGGAGCACGATTTGCGCTCTCTTTTGCGAGGCGGGGCTTCCGACGAGGAGATTGCCGACTGGCTCAAGGCTGTGGTTTGGCAGAAGGAGGCTCGGCATCACATTGGCGAGCCCGAGTTTGTGCCCCCGCCGCGGTCTATGAGCTGTATAGGCGGATAAGGAGAGCGGCGCCACATTCCTTGACCCCGTCACGCCAGCCGATTATTTACATACCAGTTATGCCGACCTATGAATACATCTGCGAGAAGTGCGGGCACCAGTTTGAGAAGTTTCAACCGATTTCGGCCGCCCCGCTGACCGTTTGCCCGGAAGACTCGTGCGCACAGAAGCGCTGGGGTAAAGGCAAGGTAAAACGCGCCATTGGCGCAGGCGCGGGCTTAATATTTAAGGGCAGCGGTTTCTATATTACCGATTACCGGAGCGACAAGTATAAGGAAGCCGCCAAGAAGGAGTCCGCCCCCGCGAGTTCCTCCAGCGGGACCGAGAAGCCTGCCTCAAACCAGGGTGGCAAGCCGGCACCGGCCAAGTCGCCGAGCAAGCAATCCAAAGCTCCCGCAGAGAAGAAGTGATGCGCTCCGGACCACCAGGCCGACGATGGGGTTCGACGGATCAGGGGCATGGTTGATGCGCTAGTTTGGAGTTGGATTTCTGACGAGGACAACTGACGGCCGCGAATGACAAAGCAGGTTCAAGCCGGACATAGGCTTGGGGCGGTGCTGGCAGCCACGGCGGCGCTAGGCCTGGGTGCTTTGCGGAGCGAAGCCAGCGCGCCGGTTTCGCCGACTGGTCTGGTTTCGGCACGGAGCCAATCCGGCCAATTCATGGTATATGCCGGGCGTTCTCCCGGTTCCATTCCACCCATCCTGGAGGTAGCGAAGAGCCAGGGTTACGTTCAGCTGGAGCCGACCCTGGTGGCGGTGTCATGCGAGCGCATTAAACAGATTCTTCTGCGCGAGCTGGATGCCACGGCGCCGTGGCGTGGAACGATTTACCTGGCGCTCTATCCCGCCCGGTCTGCCAGCGACACCATCACGATCACTGCGGAGCGGTTCACCACTGGCTGGCAATATAAGCTTGATATGCCAGATGTGGTTGAGCGCACCCGGTATGTGCGGTCAATTGTGCAAATGTTGCTGACTGAGATGGCCAATCGCAAGGCCCGGGCTCACGCTGCGGAGATCCCGCTTTGGCTCAGCGAAGGCTTCACCCAACTGCTGCTGGACTCCAGCGCCGAGGAGATCATCCTCGCCCCGCCCACGGAGAGCGCTCGCGGCGTCAGTCTTAGCGCCACTCAGAGCAACGCCCGTCGTTCAACCCTGACGGAACAAGTCCAGAAGAAGCTGCGCGGGCGCTCGCCACTGAGTTTCGATGACTTGAGCTGGCCCGCCGAAGATCAACTATCCGGCGACGCCGGCGACCTTTACTCCGGCAGCGCCCAACTGTTTGTGGGCGAACTGCTCCGCATGCCGGATGGCCGGGCCAATCTCCGCGCAATGCTCGACCGGCTGCCGCAATATCTCAACTGGCAGTTTGCCTTTTTGGAGGCCTTTCGCGTTCACTTCGGACGCGCGCTGGACGTGGAAAAGTGGTGGGCTCTGTCCCGGGCGCAAGTGAACGCGCGCGATCCGACCCAAACGTGGCCGCTGGAGGAAAGCTGGCAGAAACTGGACCAGTCCATCCACTTCGCCATCCAGGTCCGCACCGGCACCAACGAGCTGCCGCTGCACGCCAGCGTTTCGCTGCAGACGATCATCCGGGAATGGGATCCAATGCGGCAGACCCCGGCGCTCCAAGGCGTCCTGCGCGATCTGGAATTGCTTGGGCTGCGGATGGCCCCCGAGTTAATCGGTCTGGTGCAGGATTATCATGGGGTCATCGCAACCTACCTGCAGCAACGCGATCGCAGCGGGGCGGTGCTCCCCTTTGTCCGAAAGGCAAGCCGGCGCCGGGCGGCCGAGGCAGCCGTCCAACAGTTGGATGCATTGGACGCCCGTCGCCAGGCTCTGCGCCCCGCGCCTAAACCAATCGACGCCGCTTCGCCTGCCGAAACGCCTGCTACCCCTCGCTGATACCGGCCTGCAGGGTTGGCGCAGAGTCCTGCGGGGGTCTTGCAGCCTGCTGAGCTATTTCTCGGGGAAGACCATTTCCGCCACAAACGTCTCCTGGAAGCTTGCATCGTCATTCAGCGAGAGGTGCTTAATTCTGGCCAGGATATCGGGATAGGCGCCGTCTTGCTGCTCCAGCCCGAACAGCGCCAGTTTGGCTCCCAGCAGTGCCGTGTTGCCCGCTGGTCTGATTTTGTCTGCGGCGAAATCCAACAGTCCGATTCGCCGCGCGCTGTCATGATTGATATAATTGCCGAACGCCCCGGCCAGCGATACGTGCTTGAGGGCATCCTTCGTCGCGCCCCACCGATCGAGCAGGATGCGCAAGCCCGCGGCAATCGCGCCTTTGGCTAATTGTAGCTCCCGCACGTCCCATTGGCTGAGGGAAACCGACCCCGCCAGCGCGAGCGAATCGCCTTGGGTCATCCGTCCCTTGGGTGATATCCAACCCAAGTCCAGCCCTGCCGCCACCGCATCCACGAGTCCGCTTCCACAAAGCCCCCGTGGCGCAACATCGCCCAGCACATGGCAATGCAGCCGGCCTTCCTGCACGTGGACTTCCGAAATGGCGCCGGTTGCCGCCCGCATGCCCATCGAGATGCGCGCCCCTTCAAACGCCGGCCCCGCCGCCGTGGATGCGCACAGCATGCGCTCCCGGTTGCCCACCACGATCTCACCGTTCGTTCCCAAGTCAATCAACGCAGCCAACTGGTCGCCTTCGTGCAACTTCGTCGCCAGCAGACCCGCCAAGATGTCGCTGCCGACGAATCCGCCGAGGCAGGGCAGGAACCGCACTGCCGGATTCCCGGGCAAATGCCAGGCCAGTTGAGCGGCGTCGAACATCTGCAAGCCCGGCGAAACCGGCTCGAACGGGTAATGCGAAAGCGGTTCGAGGCTCACGCCGCAGAACAAATGGTGCATCACAGTATTGCCGACCAGCACCACATTTCTGACTTCATGTTCGCTGGGTGAGGCCACCATCACCAATTCGCGCGCCAGGCTGCCGATTTGCCGGCGAACCAGGTTCTGCAATATGTGCTGGCTTTGGCCGGCCACGGCAAACTCGACACGGCTCATGATATCCGCGCCGTGCCTGGCCTGCGCGTTCAGCGCGGCGCGCACGCCCAGCACGCGGCCGGTCTGCAGATCCACCAATTGTGCCACAATCGTGGTAGTGCCCAGGTCAACCGCGATGCCTAGTCCCTCCTGCGGCGTGAAGGCAAACACCGAATCGTCGGTGAGAATAGCCGCCTCCCATTGGGCCAGTTCGATCTTCAAGTCGCCTAGTGCCTGACTGCGACATGCCAGCCGCCAGCCCTCGGCCAATTCTGGTTCGGTGAGCTTCTGTCTCTCCTCTGGAGTAATCGGCAGTGTTCCGCCCAGCACCTTGATCCGGCAGCCCTTGCATTGCCCCCGTCCGCCGCACGGGAATTCGACCCCCTGTGCGAAGAGCACGTCCTGCAAGGCTGTGCCGCGTTTGACCCGCAGCACCTTGCCATGTGGCAGCAGCTCGATTTTGATGAAATCCCTCATTACGCTCTGCTAGGGCCCATTTCCCCAACCAGAGCAGCCGCCGACGTTAGTCGGCGCCGACTGGCGTTGGCGGCTGCGCCCTGTAGGCGGCGCGTGCCAAGTGTCAGGTATCCGGACAGGGCTGTCATAAATTCAGCAATGCGTGCGTTAGATTAGCTGGCGCCCAAGGCGCATTCGAGAGAATTCAAGCACTTGGCTCTTGCCCGGGCGCACCTCACTCATCGGAGCGCAGGAATAGCCGTGCCCTCCTGGGCTTCATGCATAGGCGTTGTGTGCGCAACACGGGTAACAAATTCGGGTAACAATTTGGCCTTGAAGCGGTGGGGGCGATGGGGCAGATTTGAGGCTGCCAGGGCCCATGGACTGTGGACTTACGAACCCCGCCAGGGCCGGAAGGCAGCAACGGCAGTCTGCTCCGCATCTGCCGTGGTCACCCTGGCACTTTTCGAATTCAGAAGGCAGAACGCAGCAGGCGGAGAGTCAAGACCGCCTCTGCGCTGAGCCGTCGGCTGTTGTATGAGTTATCAGGTCATCGCTCGCAAATATCGCCCACAGCGCTTCCAGGATGTCGTGGGACAGGAACACGTCACGCAGACGCTGGCCCACGCCATCGAGCAGAAGCGCATCGCGCACGCGTACCTGTTCTGCGGACCGCGCGGCACGGGCAAGACGACCATCGCCCGCATCTTCGCCAAGTGCCTCAACTGCGAGGGCGGCCCCAAGGTGGATTTCGACGACAAGGACGCTCGCTGCCAGGAGATCGCCGAGGGCCGATCGCTGGACGTGTTCGAGATCGACGGCGCCAGCAACAACGGCGTCGAGCAGGTGCGGGAGCTGCGCGAGACCTGCAAGTACGCCCCGGCCAGCTCCCGGTTCAAGATCTACATCATTGACGAAGTCCACATGCTCTCGACGGCGGCATTCAATGCGCTGCTCAAGACGCTGGAAGAACCGCCCGCGCATGTGAAGTTCATGTTCGCCACGACCGACCCGGAGAAGGTGCTGCCCACCATCCTGTCGCGCTGCCAGCGGTTTGACTTGCGGCGCATCCCGGCGGCGCTGATTGCCAAGCATCTGACGCACATCGCCGGGCTGGAGGAGGTCAAGATAGACCCAGCCGCGCTTTATGCGATAGCGCGCGGGGCCGAAGGCGCGATGCGCGACGCGGAATCGGCGCTCGACCAGCTCATCAGCTTTTGCGGTGACAAGATCGAGGAATCCGACGTGCTATCCATGTTTGGCCTGACTGCCCAGGGCCAACTGCTGGAGCTTTCCCGGGCGGTGCTGGCGGGCGAAGTTGAGACGGCCTTGCGCCAATTGAACGACCTGGCGAATCACGGCAAGGACCTGGGGCGGCTGCTGTCCGACCTGCTGAATCATTTCCGCAACCTGCTTATTTTCCAGGTCTCTCGTGGCGACCTGAAGATGCTGGAGGTTTCGGAGGCCGAGGCCGGGTCGCTCAAAGAGCAATCCGCCATGGCCAGCGCCGAGGGGCTCACGCGCATCATGGAAGTGCTGGCGGAGGCGGAGGCGGGAATGCGGGATGCCATTTCCAAGAAGATCCTGATCGAAGTTGCCCTGCTCAAGTCCATTGAGGCGCGCAGCGCGGTGAGCATTGACTCGCTTCTCAAGCAACTCCAGAACCTGCGTGGTGGCGGGGCCGGTGATGCCGCCGGCACAACGTCCCCACCGGCGACGGGCAGCTCGAAGCCTCTGCGCGCCGTTGCCCCGTCAAGTTCGCTGTCCACGCCCGCGGCTGCAAGCCAGCCGTCGGCGGACGCGCCGCCTCCGCCGGCGGGAGACCTGGAGGAGTTGTGGGCCGGCCTGGTGGAATCGGTTGGTCGCGTCAGCCCGTTTACTCGCTCCTACTTGCTTGAGGCGCACCCGGTTTCGTTCCAGCAGAACGTGTTCACCATCGGTTTCGATCCTGAATTCGAGGATCGTCTCGGGCTGGTGGACAATGCCCGCAACCACGAGTTGCTGCGGACCAAGCTGCTTGAACTGGGCCACCCCAGTGTTCAGATCAAGTTCATCAAGGCCGAGGCTCCCACGCTGGCCGCGGGACGGACAGCTCCCCCGGCCCCGGCCCCGGCTGCCGGACCTGCTCCCAAGGCTTCCGCCGCCGCCCGGACCGCCGCCGCGCCCGCCAAGGCGAAGCTCGCCTCCGTGCCGTTTAGCAAGGACGATTTCAAGGACGATCCCCTGATCCAGAAGGCGCTGGAGAAGTTCAAGGGCCAGATTGTGGATGTCCGCGCCTGAGTTTCGTCGCTACGCGATCAATCATCAACCAACAACTACAAACAACAAGACATGTCCAGCATCGGGAAACTCATGAAGCAAGCTGCGCGTATGCAGCAGCAGATGGAACAAATCCAAGCCTCGCTAGCCAGCCGCACGGTTGAAGCGACCAGTGGCGGCGGTGCCGTGAAGGTCGTGGCGAAGTGCGACGGCACGATTGCCGCGATCAAGATTGATCCGCAGGCGCTGAACCCGTCGGATGCGCCGGTGCTCGAAGACATGATTCTGACCGCGGCCAACCAGGCCCTCGAGCAGGCCAAGAAGATTTCCAGCGACGAGATGGGCAAGGCCACCGCCGGATTCAACCTGCCGGGGTTGACTGCGTAGTGAAGGTGATGGTTAAGGATTGAGAGCCCGACCCGCCGTCCCGCAACACGCAAGGAGCGACGCCTTTTCAAGTGGCTGCATTGCCTGAGCCAATCAGTTCCCTGATCGGGGCGTTGAGCAAGCTGCCCGGCATCGGGCCGCGCTCGGCGGAACGCATTGCCCTGCACCTTGTGCAGGCCGATCCCGGCGCCGCCAGGCAGCTCGCCGATGCCATTGTTCATGCCCGGGAGCAGGTCCGTTTCTGCGAGGTTTGCGGCGCACTTACCGAGCAGTCGCCCTGCGGGATCTGCGCCGACCCGCGCCGGGATGCCGCCCTGGTGTGCGTGGTCGAGCGGCCGGTGGACATTCTCAGCCTCGAGAAGTCCGGCACCTTTCACGGCCAATACCACGTGCTGGGGGGGCGCATCTCGCCGCTCGGGGGAGTGGAGCCGGGGGACTTGCGCATCGCCGAGCTGGAGCGGCGGCTGGCGCAGGGAGTGATCAAGGAAATTGTCCTGGCCCTGGGAACCGATGTGGAAGGCGACGCCACGGGTTTTTACCTGGCGAAGCAACTGGCCCGGCAGGGCTTGAAGATCACGCGCATCGCCTATGGGCTGCCCGCCGGCACGGGACTAGAATTCGCCGACGAGTTAACCCTCAGCCGCGCGTTGGAGGGGCGGAGGGAGATGACCTCGTAGAGGCCCGCCTAACCATGTGACTGATGCAACGTCCCACTCATGCACCTTCCATCTGTTGTAGTTTTTGACCTGGGCAAAGTCCTGGTGGATTTCGACTACGCCATCGCAGCGCGGCGAATCGCCGCGCGCGGCAAGATGACGCTGGCCGAGATCGCGCAGTTCATCCAGCAGTCCCCGCTGTTCCTGCAGTACGAGTCCGGCGCGGTGACTACGCAGCAGTTCTTCGATGAAATTCGCCGCGTGACCGGCTTCCTTGGCAGCCTCGCCGAGTTCAGCCAGTGCTTCGCCGACATCTTCTCTCCGATTGAGCCGATGATTCAGCTTCAAGCGGCGCTGCAGCGGCGCGGCCTCAGAGCTTACGCTTTTTCCAACACGAACGAGCTTGCGATCGAGCACATCCGCCGCACCTTCCCCTTTTACGCGAGCTTCGATGGCCACATTCTTTCCTATGAGCATGGCGCAATGAAACCCGACGCCCGGCTGTACGAAGTCCTCGAACGCCGGGCCGGCGCGCACGGCGCGGACCTGCTTTATCTGGACGACCGTCCGGAGAACGTTGCCGCGGGCGCCGCGCGCGGCTGGCAGGCCATCCTCCAGGAATCGCCAGAGAAGACCCTGGCTGCGATTCGGCAGCTCGGCCTGCTGAATCACAGTTGAGGAGGGGGCGCCTGAGCCGCGGTCAAAGAGGCAGACAAGTTACTTGAGTTGCACGGGTTGAGCAGGGCGGATAGGATCCGAGCCAATGGAGCCTGCGACCGCGAGAATTCCTGTGCGCTCACAACGCCAGGCGATGGACTGGAGCCTCGTGCTGGTCAGCCAGGGCATCGAGACCGCGATTGACCAGGCTGAGGACGGCACAGGCTGGGGTTTGGTGGTGGCCAGGCGGGAGTATGAACACGCGCTCAAGACGCTCCGCCAGTATCGCCTCGAGAATCGGGGCTGGCCATGGCAGCAGCCGGTTTTCGGGCCCGGCTTGCTGTTCGATTGGGGGAGCCTGGCCTGGGTTTTGTTGGCGTGCCTGTTCTTCTGGTTGACCCCGCGCACTGGGCTGCAATCCATCGGAGTCATGGATTGGGCCGAGGTGTCGCGCGGGCAGTGGTGGCGGCTTTTCACGGCCGTCTGGCTCCATGCTGATCTGGCTCACCTGGCCACCAATTCGGCCCTTGGACTGTTGTTGCTTGGGCTGACGATGGGGCGCTACGGGACGGGCGCGGGACTGCTGGCGGCGTATTTGGCCGGGGCCGGCGGCAACCTGCTTGCGGGATTCATCTCGCTCCAAACGCATCGAAGCCTGGGGGCATCGGGAATGGTCATGGGCAGCCTGGGGCTGCTGGCCGTGCAATCGTTTTCGGTGTGGCGGCAAACGTTCCATGCATGGAAGTTTGCTCTGGGCGGCATCTGCGGCGGGGTGATGCTGTTCGTGCTGCTGGCGCTGACACCGGGAACCGATGTGATGGCCCACCTGGGAGGATTTGTATGCGGCTTGCTCCTGGGCGCGCTGCTGAACCTCTGCCCGTCCGTGGCGCAAAAGTCCAACGCCAATCTCGTCGGCGGACTCGCCTTCGCCCTGCTGATCATTGTGCCCTGGTGGCTGGCCTTGCGAGGTGGCACTTTGTAAGCGGTCGTTTCATTTGGTTGCTTTATTTGGTTGCCAAGTCACCCACAGCGCCTAAATTCGTAACCCGGTTCATGGCCCCTCAGAAGAAAAGTCAAAGGACGGCCCGGCGAAAACAGCGCCACCGTCTGCGCCGAGCGCAAGCGCCCAAAGCGCGGGCGCTGCCGAAGCGCCGCGCCAGGGTGTCGAAGCGCCGCGAAGTGCCCGAGCGCAAGACGGCGCGTGAGGCGAAAGAGCCGCTCGCAGAGGAGACCATCAGGCCCGAGGAGCTCGAGGTGGCGGCTGCAGCCGTGGAGGCCGAGACCGAAGACCAGTTGCCCGCGCGCGAGCGGGAGCGTTCGAGCTACGACGGCGATACGGCTATCAAGCTCTACCTGCGTGAGATCGGGCAGGTCAAACTTCTGACGCCGGAGGAGGAGATCCAGCTGGCGGCGCGCATCAAGAAGGGCGACAAGAAGGCCCGCGAGCAAATGATCAAGGCGAATCTGCGTCTGGTCGTGAAGATCGCCCGCGACTACGAGGGCATCGGCCTGCCGCTGCTGGACCTGATCAGCGAAGGCAACATCGGCCTGATGAAGGCCGTGGAACGCTTTGACCCGGCCAAGGGCGGCAAGCTGTCCACCTACGGTTCGTGGTGGATCAAGCAGTCCATCAAGCGAGCGCTGGCCAACCAATCCAAGACCATTCGCCTGCCTGTGCACCTGGTGGACAAGATCTCCAAGATGCGCCGCACCTCGATGCGCTTGCAGGAGGAGCTGGGCCGGGAGCCGACGGACGAAGAGCTGGGCGAAGAGCTGGGCATCAGCGCCTCGCGCGTCTCGCAGATGCGCATGGCCGCCATTCGGCCCGCCTCGCTGGACGCGCCCATTGGCGACGAGGATTCGAACAACTTCTCCGAGGTTGTGCAGGACGAAAGCGCCGATACGCCCTACCAGCATCTCGAAGGCAAGACGGTGACCAAGATGCTGCGGGAGATGGTCAAGACGCTCGACCACCGCGAGGCGACCATTCTGCGGGCGCGCTTCGGACTGGACGGCGGTCCGCAAAAGACGCTGGAAGAAGTGGGGGCCAAGTTTGGCGTCACCCGTGAGCGAGTGCGGCAGATTCAGAACATCGCCTTGAAGAAGCTGCGCAAGATGATTGAGAAGATGGAGGCGACCAAGAGCTAAACACCCCAGCGCAAGTGTTTCTTGGCCAAACCCGTCCTAGACCCATTCCCTATGAGCTACCCACGCCCGACGCCTGCCGACATCCAGAAGGCTATTCGCAACATTCCAGACTTCCCGCAGCCCGGCATCCAGTTCAAGGACATCACGCCGGTGCTTGCGGATGCCCGGTTGTTCTCGGCGAGCATTGATCTGCTGACCGCGCCGTTCAAGCCCGGCGACGTGGACGCCGTGGTGGGAATTGATGCCCGCGGTTTCATTTTCGCCGCCGCCGCCGCGGTCAAGCTGCAGGCTGGGTTCGTGCCGGTGCGCAAGAAGGGCAAGCTGCCGTACCGCACGCTGGAGCAGGAATACAAACTGGAATATGGCACCGCCACGGTGGCTCTCCACGCGGATGCCCTTAAGGCGGGCAGCCGTGTCTTGCTGATTGATGATTTGCTGGCCACCGGCGGTACGGCCGCCGCCGCGGCGGCGCTTGTGCAGCGGTTGGAAGCCCGCATCCTGGAGATCTCCTTCCTGATCGAGCTGAGCTTCCTGGCCGGGCGTGGGAAGCTCAAGGACTACCCGGTGCGGTCGCTGGTCGTCTACTGAGCGTGGCCCTGCCGGATGAACTGGCCGCCAACGCTGGACATTGAGCGGTTGGCCTTCGTTAAGCCTGGGTGGATCAATCTTGTCTTCGGCGCGGCGATTCCCTTGACGGCAAGCAACGCCCGCCTGGCGGTCACGATGCAGCCGTTTGCCTGCCGCGGCCTGGGGTAATTGGCTTGGAAACAACGAGAACCTTTGCAGTGCGGGATTATGATTTGGCTGCCACGCTAACCAGCGGGCAAGTCTTCCGTTGGGTGTGGCAAGACCCGTATTGGATTGGCGTGATTGGCGCCCGTTGGGTCCGGCTTCGTGCAGGGCAGGGGACCTTGACAGCAGAGACAGCGGAACCGGTGTCCGACTGGGACTGGCTGACGCATTACCTGCAACTGGAGATTGACCTGGGCGAGGTGGTGCGGACGTTTCCCGAGGACGAACCAATGCGCGCTGCTGTTGCCGCGAGCCGGGGCTTGCGCTTGCTGCGCCAGGATCCCTGGGAATGCCTGGCCTCGTTCATCCTGTCCTCCAGCAAACAGATAGTGCAAATCCGACAGATCGTTGCCTTGCTGTGCGAACGTTACGGGGAGCCGCTGGCGGTGGCGCGAGGCTGCGCGGGCATAAATGCGTTCCCGTGCGCGGCCCGCCTGGCGCGCGCCACCGAGGCCGAGTTGCGGGACTGCAAGATGGGATTCCGCGCGCACTACTTGCTGGCAACCGCCCGCCGGATCGCCGACGGTGAATTCGAGCTGGCGCACGTGGGGCGGCTGCCGATCGAAGCCGCCCGCGCGGAGCTAATGCGCTTGCCCGGCGTGGGGCGGAAGATCGCCGACTGTGTGCTGCTTTTTGCGTACGGATTCCAGTCTGCTTTCCCCGTGGATGTCTGGGTCATGAGGGCGCTGCGGCAGCTTTACTTCCCTCGCCGCCGGGTCAACGCCAGGCGCCTGCATCGCTTCGCCGCTGAGCACTTCGGTTCCCGCTCCGGCTACGCCCAACAGTACTTGTTCCACTATATGCGAGTCACAGGTCGCGGCTGAATCAAGGGCGGATCATGGAGCTGCGGCAGCCGGATCCCCGGTTTGACGTCTTTATTGTGCTTTGATTGCCGGTCTTCGTGGCCTTGTCAACGCCACTGAGTTCCGGAGGTGCGTTCTTCCCATGGCGAAGGCAGTGCTGACGGATGCTCTGCTCAGCGGGGTAGAGGCGGGATTCGCCCTCATGTGCGCCGGGCCCTTCGGAGGGGCGCCTGCGGCTACCAGTCAGGGTGTGCCAGGATGGCACAGGGCCGAAATGCCACAATCTGAAGTGTGCCAGGTTGGCGCATTATCTGCCAGAATGACCGCCATGGTGCCGCTGGTGCGAGCATCGCTGTGCTTCCCTCGTTGCTTTGAGAGACGAAACTGGCCCATCGGGCTCAAGACGTAGCGGAGGTTCAATAGTGACAGCAATTTATCGGATTCGGGGTCAGGAAAATGGTGATTTTGGGCCTGGATTGGCATAAGTTCAATAATGACAGTGTGTTAGGCTGAAACGCACCGGCGATGTCAAGGCTGTATCCACGGTGTGGAGACAGTGTGGATACGGTGAGGATACGGTGCGGATCCCTCGGAGAGTGGTGGGAATGCCCACGTTCCCAGCGTGATTTTATGTTTCGGGCAGGCGGCCTTTTGGATAGCTTCTTGCCCTGCCACTAACAGTGATGACTGCGCGAGCAAGAACCCCCTCAGCCAGGAGAACCGATTCACCCGCCCGGGGTTTCGACTGGCGGGAGAGACTGCGGCGTCCGAGTGTGCTTTGCCTGTTGCTGGCGCTGCTCACGGTGGCCATCTTCCTGCCCGTTGCCTGGCAGGGTTTTGTCAACTACGACGATTCGGACTATGTCACCGAGAACACGCACGTCCAGGGCGGACTGAAGTGGACGAACATTGTCTGGGCTTTTACTACCGGCCACGCCAGCAATTGGCATCCGCTGACCTGGCTTTCGCATATGCTGGACAGCCAGCTATTCGGCCTCAACGCCGGCGGCCACCACTTGGTGAGTGTGGCCTTTCACATCGCCAACGCCCTCCTGCTCTTTCTGCTCTTGCGGTGCATGACGGGCGCGCTGTGGCGCAGCCTGGTGGTTGCGGGATTGTTTTCCTTGCACCCGCTCCACGTCGAATCGGTCGCCTGGGCTTCGGAACGCAAGGATGTGCTCAGCGCGTTTTTCTTTCTGCTGACAATTTGGGCGTATGCGAGATATGCCGAAGGCGGAATGCCGGTGGCTGAAGGCAGGAGGCCGGGGCTGGAGGTCAGCGGCGGGCAACCGGCCTCATCCATCGCGTCGTGGTCCTGCGGTTGCCGTTTGGGACCCGGCATCTGGTATCTGCTTGCCCTCGGCTGCTTCGGCCTGGGCCTGATGAGCAAGCCGATGCTCGTCACGCTGCCGTTTGTGCTGGTGCTGCTGGATTATTGGCCGTTGCGGCGTTTCCGGTGTGCAGCCGTCGGGCGGTTGGTTCTGGAAAAGGTGCCGTTCCTTCTGCTGGCGGCGGCTTCGAGCGTGATCACCTTTATCGTGCAACGCAAAGGCGGCGCCGTCTCGACCAGCCTGACGCTCGGGGAGCGCCTTGCTAACGCGCTTGTTTCTTACGTCCGATACATCGGCAAGATGTTGTGGCCTAAGGACCTTTCGATCCTCTATCCCCATCCGGGCCATTGGCCTGCCTGGCAGGTGGTTGGGTCCGCGGTCCTGCTGGTGGCTGTCTGCGTTGTTGTCTTTCTGTTGGCGCGCCGAAGGCCATACCTGGCCGTGGGCTGGTTGTGGTTTTGCGGCACGCTGGTGCCGGTTATCGGACTGGTGCAGGTGGGCATCCAGTCCATGGCCGACCGCTATACCTATCTCCCCCTCATCGGGCTGTTCATTATGGTGGCGTGGGGGCTTGAGGAACTGGTCCCCGAGCGGCCTTGGCGCGGGGGGGTGCTGGCTATAGTGGCCGCGTTGTCGCTGGCAGTCTGCGCTTTGCTGACTGAACGGCAAATCCGGTTCTGGCGCGATAGTGAGGCCCTCTTCCGGCACGCTGTCCAAGTAACGGCCAACAACTACCTCGCCTACAATAACCTGGGATTCTACCTGAACGGCCGAGGCAGGACCTCCGAGGCGATGGAGAACTACCGCATGGCCTTGAAGATCAATCCCGCTTACGAGGACGCTCTCAACAACCTCGGCTATGCGCTGGCCGGCCAGAAGAAGTTCGCTGAAGCTGTCCCGCTATACGAGGCCGCCTTGCGGGTGCGGCCCAATCACGCCGAGGTCCACAACAACCTGGGTAATGCGTTGTCCGAGCTTGGCCGGATTGACGAGGCTATCCAGCACTATCGGATTGTGCTGGAACAGAAGCCGGAACATGCCGACGCGCACAATAACCTCGGCATCGCTCTTGCCATGAAGGGGAAGCTGGATGAGGCCGTGCCCCACTTCTATGCCGCAATCCGTTACAAACCCAATTACGCCAGCGCGCACAGCAACCTGGGCAACGCGTTAGCCGTGCAACACAAGCTGGATGAGGCCATAAAGGAATACCAAACCGCGCTGCGCCTCAAACCGGAGGATCCTCAGGCCCATAACAACCTGGGCAACGCGCTGGCTGAGCAAGGGAAGGCGGAGGAAGCCATAGACCACTACCGCGAGGCCATCCGACTGAATGCGGTTAATCCCGAGGCGCACTTCAATCTTGCGCTGGCCCTTCTGCGCCTGGGTAAGCGCGAAGAAGCCATAAACCATCTCACAGAGGCGTTGCGGCTCAAGCCGGATTACGCTGAGGCGCAGAATCAACTCAAGTCTCTGACGGGCCGATCCGGCCCATGAAGGGCTGCCTCCAGGACCGCGCAGATTGCATCATTGTCCTGACGGGAACACGCGGCTTAGGGCGCGAGCAATGTCCCGGTAGGTCCGCAAATGACTGTACCAGGTGGTGGGCGGTCCGGCGATCGGCGGGCCAACATGGCCGGGCGCGTTGAGGTCGTGCACGCATTGCCAGGGATAGGTGTCGAAGCAGATCATGTCCGGCTGGGCGCGGGTGATGAAATCAGCAAGGTTCGCGTCGCTGATCTGGCCGCCCCAGTTGTTCGCCGAGAGGATGGTGTTGGGCCAGTTGGTGCGGACGTTGTTGAACCAATTGACCGCGCGCGTCCGGATGGCGTCATCGTTGAGATTCCACTCGTCGGCTAATTGCAGGTTCACGAGCTGGCTCAAGCAGGCCGACTCCCCGCCGAGCGGGGGCATGTCGTTCTCGCCGGCTACCCACCGCGCCCAGGGAAAACCCGGAGCGGCGCCAAGAACCGACATCGAATCATACGACCGCGGCGGATCCCAGAGCCAGATGATCGCGGTGTAGTTGGCGTTAGAATACCGGCTTAGGGTGAACGTGTCATAGGTGGCCACCAGGCCCTCGATCTGCAAACCGCGGTTGATGAGGATTTGATGGCCCTTGCCAATCTGCGCGTGTCCGGTCCAAGAAGAAAGCAGGGACCCAACGACAATCGCAGCGGCGAGTGCTATCGCAGAGCCGCGCGCGCGAGGACCGAACCTCGTGCTTTTGAAAACTTCATGTTCCGATGACATGGGTCCAAACACAGTCCCAAGCCGGTCCGATTCTCGTTTCCTCGACCAGCAGTGGTCAAAAAGGGACACAAACTTTACCAAAACTTTACCAAAACGTTACCAGATTTTGAAATCCGACCACGGATGACTCGAATGACTAAAGATGACTTTAAATGACATAAATGACCTAAAATCCAATTCTGCAGGCCGGCGGCTGCCGGGTGAGGCAGAAACGAGGCAGAAATCAGATCTAGCCCCACCGATCGGGGGTGAACTACTAACCGCCGCTCGCTCATAATCAGCCTTTTGCCATGCAGACGGAGTGAAATCCGTCACTGTCCACTAACCGATGCGCCCCACCACCAGCGAGTGGGGCAAGTCAACTGCTCTCGACGCGCACTCACGCGTTCGCCGCTCTCCCCTCCTCACCGAGAAAGGCCCGGCAAGACCGGGGGCTGCTTCACATCCCACCGGGATGTTTTTGGCCGGCCAATCGGACGCCACGCCGCCGCGCTGATTGACGGGGGCAGAGTAATGGAGGGGCAGCGGGGAGACGACTAGTCTTTTCCCAGGGGAGGAAGAGCGGGCAGGGCGGCTGGCAGACACGAATTCCACGAATTGGCACGAAGTGTATGCCGGGGCGGTGGAGTGGTGGAGCAGTGGAAATAGCAGCGCAGGTATTCTCAACAACTATGACAACAAGGAGGTGAGGCACATGACGCTGGTCATGCCTTGTTGCGGCAGTGTGGGCGAGCAGAGAAATTAGGCCGGCAATCCGCCCTTGGCAGGCACCTTTAGTCGTGGCTTTCTGGCTGTCCGTACTTTACCGGAACGCTTTCGCGTAGTTTCTCGTTTTGTATTAGCACCTCTATGGCTCAATAATGCGCTCGATTTATGGAGTTTTTGGGCCATTGCGGTGTTGGTGACTCCGGGGCTTGGGTTGAAAGTGTGGAGACCCGGAGACCCGAAGGAGTGTCTTGCCCCAAGAGAGTGTTATGAAAGCAATCCGATCAAACTTTGCAGTCATTGCGCTGGCGTTGCAGTTTGTGACGCTACCCGCCGTGGTGCAAGCCCAATGGAATTACACGACCAATGACGACGACGCCATCACCATCACGGGATACTACGGTTCCGGCGGTGACGTGACCATCCCCGGCACGATCGATGGCCTGCCGGTCACCAGCGTCGGGGACGAGGCGTTCTGGGCCTGCGCCAGCCTGATCAGCGTGACTATCCCCGACAGCGTCACCAGCCTCGGGAATAGCGCGTTCTATGCTTGCACCAGCCTGACCAACGTTACGATCGGCAACAGCGTCGCTAGCTTCGGGGAACAGACGTTCGGATTCTGCACCGGCCTGAGCAGCGTGACCATCCCCGACAGCCTCACCAACATCGGGTACTTGGCGTTCTACGGCTGTGGCGGCTTGACAGCGATCACAGTGGATACCAACAATGCTGCCTATAGTAGTGTGGGTGGGGTTTTGTTAAACAAGGGCCAAACCACGCTCATCCAGTGCCCGGCGGGCAAAGCCGGAAGTTATACGATCCCCAGCAGCGTGACCAGTATCGGAGACTTTGCGTTTGATTCCTGCAGCGGCCTGACCAACATTGCGATCGGCAACAGCGTCGCCAGCATCGGGATCTGGGCGTTCGCTGATTGCACGGGTCTGAGCAGGATAACGATCCCCAACAGCGTCACCAGCATTGGACGTTATGCGTTCGCTGATTGCGCAGGTCTGACAGCAGTCTATTTTGAAGGCAACGCCCCCACGCTTGATGGTCTGGATGTATTCAACGGTGACGACAATGCGACTGTCTACTGCTTGCCGGGGACCACGGGCTGGGGCACGACCTTTGGCGGCCTCCCGACCGTGTTGTTGCCGCCACCATATACTACTTACACGACCAATAACGGCACGATCACCATCACGGGATACACAGGGCCGAGGGGCGCCCTGACCATCCCCAGCACGATCTATGGTCTGCCGGTCACCAGCATCGGTTACCAGGCGTTCTTTGGCTGCAGCAACCTGACCAGCGTGACGATCCCCAACAGCGTCACTAACATCGGAGACGAGGCGTTCTACGACTGCACTAGCCTGACCAACGTTATCATTTCCAGCAGCGTCACCAGCATCGGGAATAGCTTGTTCTATGGCTGTTCCAGCCTAACCACCGTGATGATCCCCAACAGCGTTAGCAACATCGGAGCTCACGCGCTCTATAACTGTGCCAGCCTGGCAGGAGTCTATTTCGGGGGCAACGCCCCCACGCTCGGTGATCTGGATGTATTCAACGGTGACAACAATGCAACCGTCTATTACCTGGCTGGAACCACGGGCTGGGGTCCGACTTTTGGCGGTCTTCCAGCCGTGCTCTGGAACCCGCTGGTAACGAACACAAACGACTCGGGGGAGGGTTCGCTTCGAAGAGCAATTCTAGACGCGAATGCGTCCAGCGGGTGTGAGATCACCTTCTCCAACGTGACGGGGACGATCACTTTGCTTTCGGCGCTACCTGCCCTGGCAGCCAACATCACGATCACCGGGCCGGGGACCAATCTGCTCACGATCAGCGGCAACAACCAGTTTCGCGTCTTCTACATGGAAGGCGGAACAACCAACACGCTCTCAGGACTCACGATTGCCAATGGAACGGCGGAAGGCTATTATGATCCCCCCCACTTCATCTACACTTACGCGTCGGGCATCGCCAACAGCGGTTTTTTGAAGTTGCTGAACTGCGTGGTCCGGAACTGCACGAATTTTGTCAGTTGTGGGCAGGGCATTTACAATGAGGGGGAGATGGAAATAGAAGCCTCCGTCGTGGCTAATTGTGGCAGCGACCCTTATAGTCCCCCCTATGGACCCCTTACGGGACCCGGCGGGGGGATCTATAACAGCGGCACTCTGCGGATGACGAATTGCAGAATTTCACGTTGCATTGCCATGGGGGTTGACTCGGAAGTGTCGGGGGCTGGGGTTTTCAACGTGGGCGATCTAACGATGAGTGCTTCGGTTATTGAATCCTGCCGGTCATACGCTGATTATGACGGGGGCGGAATATATAACGCAGGGTCTGCGGCGCTCAATGGGTGCACCGTGTCAAATTGTGTCGGGTTCTTGGGCGGCGGAATATCTAGTTGGGGAACCCTCGCCATTACGAATTCAACTGTGGTCGCAAGTTCCGCCGACTTCGGCGGGGGACTCTTCCTCAACAGAACCAATTGGCTGGTGGGTTGTACGATAGCTAGAAATAGAGCCTATATGGGTGGGGGAATATGCAATATAGGTGAGCTCAGGATGTTTAATTGCACTGTCAGTGAAAATAGCGCTGATGTCGGGGGAATTTTCAACGGCTTTGTGTGGGGAGGCACCAACCCGACAGCTTATGCGAATCATTGCACCGTTGCGTTTACCACAAATACGCATTATATGCCTGCGGTAGTTGAGAACCGCGGAATCTTTCATGCTCACGATAGCATCTTTGCAGGCAACGGCCCCAATGATTTCTCCGGCGTGCTGATTTCGGAGGGCTACAACCTGATTCAAAACACGAACGGTTGCACAATAACCAACGACCAGACAGGGAACATCTACGGGGCCGATCCGCTCCTGGGTCCGTTGCAGGACAACGGGGGCCCGACCTGGACCCATGCGTTGCTGACCAACAGTCCCTGCATTGACCAGGGAACTTCCGGGGGCCTGGCCACCGACCAACGAGGAGGGCCACGTCCATTCGATGTGTCAAGCACCCCCAATGCAGGTGATGGCAGCGATATTGGGGCTTTCGAGTGGACCCCTCCGCCAACGGCTTGCAGCATGGCGGCGCAGGCGATTCAAAACCAGCCGCTAACGATTCCCGTGGCGAAGTTGCTGCTGTGTTCCTCAAGCCCTATGGGTTACGCGATCAGGTTGAGCGGCGTGAGCGCCAATAGCGTGAATGGCGGCACGGTTGGTCTTGCGGGAGACGGGTTGACGTACATACCGGCGACTAACTTCATCGGCTCCGATTTGTTCACTTACATGATCAACGATGGCTGGGGCGGCACGGCAGCAGGTGAGATAGTGGTCACCGTGATAGAGGGCAATACAGCATCGTCGAACATGCTTCCGGCCGTCTACACTCCTGGCGGACTGCTGGTCCGCTTTGCCGGGATCGTTGGGCGCACGTACTCGGTCCAGCGCGCGCCGGCGGTGACGGGTCCCTGGGTCACCATTGGCACGGCGACCGTTGGCCCGGCCGGCATCGGCAGCTTTGAAGACAGCAACCCGCCACCGGGCAGCGCGTTCTATCGCACGGTGTTCCCATGAGCCTGAAACAGGAATCAAGAGATAAACGCCTATGAACTCCAAACTAGTTGCATTCACATTTGCACTCGGCCTCGGTTTCAACGTGCAGGCAGACTACGCATTCTACTTCGACGCCGGGAGCGCCGCCATTCCGGACAACGACCCGAACGGCCACCTGGACAGCCGCACTGTGGGTGGGATGCCAGGAGTCATCTCCGACGTGAATGTGACGTTGGACATCTCCAACGGCTACAATGGCGATCTGTACGCCTGGCTCTCCCACGGCTCAGGTTCGGCCATTTTACTCAACCGAGTGGGAGTCTCTTCGGCGAACGCGGTTGGATATGCGGACCCGGGGTTTGGCATGGATGCCCAGCAAATCCAATTCACCCTGGATGACCAGGCGGCGCAGGATGTGCATTTCTATCAGGCGGGTTTTTACACGCTCAACACCAGCGGCCAGTTGATCGGGGCATGGCAGCCCGACGGGCGCATCCTCGACCCGGAGTCCCCGGCTGGCTTGTTTGACACTGCGTTGCGGTCTAATCCGCTTGGTATGTTCAATGGTCTGGACCCGAACGGGGAATGGATATTGTACCTGGCGGACGTGTCCTCGGGCCATATCAGCACGCTTACGGAGTGGGGCCTTGAGATCACGGTGGTGCCTGAGCAATCTACATTCGCACTGGCTGGCTTGGGTGCTGCCGCGTTGATGATTGCCCGTCGCCGCAGGTGATCGGCGTTGCAACGGTTAAGGCTTGGATGCTGGGGGGCCAGACTGTCGTAGAACGAGACAAGTAACTGCCCCAGTTTAGGACAGGGCGATTCTGGCATTAGCGAGTTTGAGTTTCCCGCTAAACACGCTAAACATGCTAAAACAAAGGCTGGAATGAGGGTTTGTGCGGCACGCTGACTTCACCCGGCAGGTGAACGGTGGCCACAGCGGAGAGAGGGATTCAATGCTGCGTTTCTTCGTGTTTAGCGTTTGGCGGGCCACCCTTACCAACAGACACAAGTCCATGGGCTGTTAGGATGATGCACGGCGAGAGGCACGCTGAATGCTACAATTTAGGACATGGCAATCTTGCTTGTTACCTGGGGCTGCCTCTCCATGGCGTTCTGCCTGGCGCTGCTCGGCGCTGCCGCGCGTCCGGTTCCGTGCCCAGATGAGAAAGTGGCGCCCGGATGCGATATCCTGGCGGAGCAGATCAGAACGACCGTCCCAACTCCTCAATCCGTAACGCCTGCCAACTGCCAGGCGGCATAGCGCTGATCACGGGCTAGCGGCTCCGACCTAACCAGCGGTCTGCGATGGGCAGGGAATTCCCAGAGCCAATCTGACGAAGATGGCTCTTTGCATCCTTCGCTGCAGAGAATTCACGTCAATTCCAATTGTGCCGAACGAGAGCGCGTAAAGAGGGAACGCGCCACGGGCAGGGCAGGGTGGGGTATCGACGCAACAAGAACAGCAAAGTCGTCGTCCGTAGCTTTACCGACAGGCTTTCCGTAATGACTGGAGTTGCTGTTTTTTGCCCCTGACGGATGATAGTGGCGTGTGATTGTGGGCCCAAAGGTATGGGCTGGTTTTGCAGAGCAGAATATGGACAGACGAAGCAACAGGCATGGCGGCGCGCCGGACCGGAAGGTGACGGGGCTTCCGCTCTGGAAGCGGGTGCTTGACCTGGCGGTAATACTAGCACTGTCGCCCGGTTTGCTGATACTGGGCGGCGCGGTGGCGCTAGCTGTGGCGTGCGGGTCGCGAGGGCCGGTGTTATTCCGCCAGCCGCGCGTGGGCTACAAAGGGCGTGAGTTTGCCATGTTCAAGTTTCGCACGATGCAGGTGGATGCGGTCACGCAGGTGCATCAAGAGCACTTCGAGGAGTTGGTGGGCACTGAAGCTCCGATGACGAAGCTGGACGAGAGTAACGATCCCCGACTCGTTCCGCTGGGCGCTCTGCTGCGCGCCACCGGGCTCGATGAACTTCCCCAGCTCCTGAACGTGGTGCGCGGCGAGATGAGCCTGGTGGGGCCGCGGCCCTGTATCACGTACGAATACAAACATTACCAGCCTTGGCAGCGACGGCGCTTTGATGCTGTTCCGGGCCTGACCGGACTCTGGCAGGTCAGCGGGAAGAACCGGACGACGTTCAATCAGATGATCCAGCTCGACATCGAGTATTCGGAACGTATGAGCCTCTGGCTCGACCTGGAGATTATATTAAAGACTTTACCCGCCATTTGGCGACAGTGCCTGGAATCTCGTGCGCCGAAGCGCACGCAGGCAAGCAAGCCAGCGGTGGACGACACAAAATCCGCTCAGTTATATCGCATATGAAGACAATGAAGGAAGCAATCAAGGTTGGTGTGGTGGGGTGCGGTTATTGGGGGCCGAACCTGATCCGCAACTTACGGCAATCCCCGGACTGCCAGCTCAAGCTCATTTGCGACACGAGCGAGCAACGTCTGAACCACATGCGGCGGCTGTATCCCGAGGTGGCAACCACACGTTCTTTTGAGGATCTGCTGAATGACGGGGATCTCGACGCGGTGGTCATTGCAACTCCGGTGCGCTTCCATTACGAGATGGCCATGGCGGCTCTGAGCGTTGGCAAGCATGTATTCATTGAGAAGCCGATGGCGCGGACAGAAGCGGAAGCTCAAGAAATGGTCACGCTGGCCGAACGCGAGGATCTGGTGGTGATGGTGGGACACACTTTCCTGTTTTCGCCGGCGGTGCGGCGCATGAAGCAAATCGTTGATGCTGGTGATATCGGCGAAGTGCAGTACATCGCGGCGTGCCGGCTGAATCTGGGCCTTTTCCAGAAGGACATCAACGTGGCTTGGGACCTTGCGCCGCACGATATCTCGATTCTGCTCCACCTATTGGATGAGCGCCCCATCAGCGTCTCCTGCCAGGGCAGCAGTCATGTGACGCGCGGCATCGAGGATGTGACGATGATGTATCTGAGCTTCGGTCGGAATCGCTGCGCTTTCATCCATAACAGCTGGCTGGATCCGAAGAAAGTTCGCCAGATGACCGTGGTGGGCTCGCAGCGCATGATTGTGTATGACGACATGGAGCCGCTGGAGAAGCTTAAGATATACGATGCGCGGGTGGAGGTGCCGCCCCATTACGACACGTTCGCCGAATTCAACTACTCGTACCACTATGGCGACGCCTACGTGCCCTACATCAAGCAGGATGAGCCGTTGAAGCTGGAGTGCCAGCATTTCCTGGAGTGCATTCGCGAGAAATGCACACCCATCGCCAATGGCCGGCTGGGCCTCGAAGTCGTGCGCATTCTGGAGGCAGCCGGTGAATCGCTGCGGCAGCAAGGTGCCTCGGTGTCCCTCGGCAGCGTAACGCAGTGGAGCAATGGCAATGGCAATGGCAATGGCAACGGACACCACGGCAGCGTCGTGCCAGTCACCGGCAGAAACGTAGTGGCCGCATGAGCAGCAGCGAACAACTCTTTCAGCGCATTGCCCCGGATGTGAAACTTGGCCAACGGGTCAAGGTATACGCTTTCACCAACCTATACGGGTGTGAGATTGGCGATGACGTGAAGATTGGCGCATTCGTGGAAATACAGAAGGGGGTTCGAGTCGGCAACCGGTGCAAGATTTCAAGCCACAGCTTTCTATGCGAGGGAGTGACCTTGGAGGATGAGGTTTTCATCGGTCACGGCGTCACTTTCATCAACGATCGTTACCCCAGGTCCACGAATGCGGATGGCAGTTCGCAGACCGAGGCGGACTGGGCGTGTATTCCGACGACGATCAAGAGAGGGGCTTCTATCGGCTCCGGCGCGACGATTCTGTGCGGGGTGGTTATTGGTGAGCGGGCCACGGTCGGCGCCGGCAGCGTGGTGACGAAAGATGTGCCGGAGGGCGCGATCGTTGCCGGCAACCCGGCGCGGCTGCTTCGCGTCGCCGGCACTGGTTGATGCTATGACCACTATGCAAGTTCCCTTCCATGACCTGCGCGGAGGACGCGAGCCGCTGATGAACGCGCCAGGGGAGAAGTCGCTTCGTGAGGTGGCGTTCCTATGAACCCTGCCAATCCCTCTAACGGAGCTAACGGGCAAAGTGCGGCGCCAGGTGGTTTCAACGTGGATGACGCCGTCTTTACCGTATTCCGGCATAAGTGGCTTATTCTGGCGTTTGTCTGCCTGGGGGTGGCGGGCGCGGTGGCTGTTCGCTTCGTGCGGCCACCACCGTATGTCTCCAAAGCCAAGCTAATGGTGCATTATGTCCTTAACACGCGGGACATGACGACTATGACTCCAGACAGCCCACATGCGCAATCCATCGAGTATGGCGCGCAGAGCATCATTAACGCCGAAACCGAGATCATAACCAGTCTGGATGTCGCACAGATCGTCGCTGACAAGATCGGCCCAGCGAAGATTCTGGCCAAGAAGGGCGGCGGCACAGACCGTATGGCGGCGGCGGGGGTGATTGCATCCGGGATCGAAGTCGCCCCGCCGAGAAGTTCCATTCTCACCATCTCGTTCAAACATCCAGACGGCGACATCGTCCAACCCGTCCTGCAAGCTGTGCTTGAGGCCTATATGCGCAAGCATCGGGACGTGCGTTTGATGCCGGACAGTTACTTGCTGCAGCAGCGCGAGGAACTGGGGGCCAAGCTCACCCAGACGGAGGAGCAGCTTAAAGATCTGAAGATGCAGGCCAAAATCCTGTTCCCGGACGAAATGAAGAAGTCCTACCAGGCTCAGATCGGCAAGGTTCAGGATGAACTACTTGATACAGAGCGGGAACTAATCGAACGCAATGCGATGGTGGGCGAGCGGGGCCTCGGCGCCTTGGCGGTTACCAACGGTGTGGCAGGCGCTGTGCCGCCCGACGCGTTGAGCAATTATAGCTTTGCCACCTCCAAGCTGGAAGAGTTGAAACGGCAGGAGAGCGAATTGCTGCTGCAGTATAAGGAAGCTTATCCGCTCGTCCAGAACGTCCGCGAGCGGATCCAGAAGCTCACGCGCCAAAAGGCTGACTTGGAACAGCAGTATCCCACCCTGGCGCACTTACTCCTAACTGCGGCGCACGGCAGCACCAATACCGTCAGCACGGATGTGCTGGTGGCGAGGAAGGCGGCGCTGGGCATTATCCTGAGCAACCTTCAAGAGCAGGCCACACAGGTCCTGGACTTGGAGCCCAAGATTGCCGAATTGGAGCGAGTCAAATCCGAGCACCAGAAGACTTACGAGCTGGTTACGGCCCGGCTTGAGCAGCAACAGAGAGACGAATCCCTGGTCGCCGACAAGGTGGTCAATATGAGCGAGGTGGAAAGCCCGACGCCGCCCGGACTAGACACCAAGAAGATGATGAAACTGGTGGGCATGGTTCTTGCCGGCTGCATTGGCATGGGTTTGGGGCT
This sequence comes from Candidatus Paceibacterota bacterium, assembly GCA_035452965.1. Lineage (NCBI taxonomy): Bacteria > Bacillati > Minisyncoccota > Minisyncoccota bacterium. Next base: position 64,904 of record DAOTCE010000005.1, read on the forward strand.
GGCGTTCCTGATTGACCTATTTCTCGACCGAAGCATCAAACGTGCTTCGGACATCGAGCGCTACCTTCGTCTACCAGTGCTTCTGAGCATACCGGACACTGCCTGTGCCGGGTGGCTCCGGATGCCGCGCTGGCTAACTGGGTTGAGGCGCGGCAAGAGCGCCGCGGCACACGGACTCGGCGGCAATGGGGACGGCCACACTGGAACCTCTGTGGTGCCATGGGACCCAGCACATCAATTGCGGAGCTATACGGAGGGTCTGCGGGAGCGGATCGTCAGCTATTTTGAGGTGCACAACCTGAATCTCAAGAAGCCGAAGTTGGTTGCGGTGACGGGATGTGCTGGTGGCGCGGGCGTCTCAACCCTGGCGAGCGGACTGGCAGCGGCGCTTTCCAAGACCGGGGATGGGAACGTGCTTTTGGTGGACATGAATGTGGACCAGGGAGTCGCTCATTCCTTTCACAAGGGCAAACCGGGTTGCGGCATATCGGATGCACTCGAGCCGGAGAATCGCAGCGGGGCACAGGTCGAGGATAACCTGTATGTTGCCTCACTTAACAACGGGAGCAACGACAAGTTAGTAAGAGTACTGCCGAACCGATTCAATCAACTGATGCCAAGGCTCAAGGCGAGCGACTACGATTACATAATCTTCGACATGCCCCCCGTGACGCAAACCAGCGCAACACCGCGGTTAGCGAGTTACATGGATTTGGCATTGTTGGTGCTTGAATCCGAGAAGACCAGCCAGCACTCAGCGGCCCGGGCGAGCGCGCTGATGCGGGAGGCGCGGGCGAATGTGGCCGCGGTCCTCAACAAACACCGCTCCCACATGCCGACGGCCCTTTCACAGGAAGGGTGAGCCGGCTGGCGGTGTCGGCGCGCCGCTCGGCTCGCCAGCAGATTTGCGTTCGCTCCATTCCTTTCGGTGTGGAGCAACCGAGACAACTAGACGTGCATGAAAAGCACAAGCGTCCGCCAGTCTTTCGCACCAGGTGCGAATTGACGGGGACGAAGTCCGCCCTTCGATGCCAGGGTGCCGAGCCTTGCCGGCCAGTGTCCTTACATGCCGCCACCTGCCTGCACGCATGAAATACTGCCCCCTTTTGACGAATAATCGTGATCTTCTTTGAGGGTCACCATGTCAGAAAAGCTGTTACATCGATTCTACTACGCACTGAAGCCCTTGCTGCCAAGGCGATTTCGCTACACGATTCGGCGAATTGATGCACGGAGAAAGCGCTCCCGCATTTCAAACTTCTGGCCAATCCTGCCCGGGAGCGAACTGATACCGACTAACTGGCCGGGCTGGCCGGAGGGCCGACAGTTCGCCTTCGTTTTGACCCACGACGTCGAAGGACAGAAAGGTCTGGATCGCTGCTGGCAATTGATGGACCTGGAGGCCAGACACGGTTTCCGGTCGTCGTTCAATTTTATTCCTGAGGGGGAGTACCGTGTGGACCGAGCGTTTCGCGAAGCGGTCGTGCGCCGCGGGTTTGAAGTGGGGGTCCACGATTTGCATCATGACGGGTCATTGTTCCGCGATTATGAGCATTTCACCGCGCAATCGGCCCGCATCAATGAGTATTTAAGAGAATGGGGCTCGGTCGGATTCCGCGCCGGATTCATGTTTCACAATCTCAAGTGGCAGCATCAGTTGAACATTCGCTACGACCTCTCGACCTTCGACGCGGATCCCTTCGAACCGCAACCCGACGGCATGGGCACCATCTTCCCCTTCTGGGTGGACCAAGAAAACGGGAAAGGCGGCTACGTGGAGTTGCCGTATACGCTGGCACAGGACTCGACCTTGTTTCTGTTCCTGCAGGAGAAAACCATTGCGCTCTGGAAGCGGAAACTCGACTGGGTGGCCGAACACGGGGGGATGGCGCTGGTGAATGTCCACCCTGACTACATCCAGTTTGATCATTCCGGCGGGTCGTCTTTTGAGTTTCCCTCAGTTTTCTACGAGGAGCTGCTCGAATACGTCCGGACCGAGTATGAGGGCAAATATTGGCACGTGCTCCCGCGCGAGGTGGCAGACTATTGTGCCCGGTTCAAACCAAGGCGCCCGACACGGCCAGCAAAATCCCCCGATATGATCTCAAAATCGAACCCACAGCATGTGGCTGTGTCGGCGAAAACCGCCCTGAACGGTACCCCGCGAGTCAAAATCTGGATTGATCTCGACAACACGCCGCATGTGCCCCTGTTCATCCCGATAATTCGTGAGCTAGAGCGTCGAGGCCACAAAGTGACGGTGACGGCCCGTGACGCGTTCCAAGTTCGTGAACTGGCGGAGCGGAAAGGTCTGTCTTGTCGGACAATAGGCCGTCATTACGGTAAGAATCGGATAATGAAGGTTCTGGGTCTGTTCTGGAGGTCCGCCCAGTTGGCGCCCCACTGTTTGCGGGAACGTCCGCAACTACTGCTCTCGCACGGATCGCGGTCGGAGGAATTGCTTGGCCGGGTGCTTGGAATACCCACCGTCCACATGGACGATTATGAGTGTTCAAGCATGGTGCCTTTTCTGCCACCGCGCTGGGTCATCGTCCCGGACGCCATCTCGGTGGAGGAGTCTGGTGGTGCGCCTGAACGCGTGCGTCAGTATCGCGGCATCAAGGAGGACGTGTATGCGCCGAATTTCAAGCCGGATGAAGCACTGTTGGACGAACTGGGCTTGCGGGGGGCCAAACTTGTAGTCACCGTGCGACCGCCCGCAACCGAAGCGCATTATCACAATCCGGAAAGCGAAGTCCTGCTCAACGAGTTCATGGCGCGAATTTGCAGGACGGAAAAGGCGCGGGTCGTACTCCTGCCCCGTAATCGGAGCCAGGAACAACACCTTCGCGCCGCGCATCCGGACTGGTTCGCAGAAGGCAAAACGGTTGTGCCGGGTCGCGCGGTTGACGGGATGAATCTGCTATGGTTTTCGGACTTGGTCGTCAGTGGCGGTGGTACCATGAATCGCGAGGCTGTGGCGTTGGGTATACCAGTTTACAGCATTTTCCGAGGCAAGACTGGCGCCGTGGATCGCAAGCTTGAGCAGGATGGCAGGCTGATCATGATTCGGAGCGCCGGGGAGGTCCGCACTCGGATTTCCTTGCAGCCGCGGGATAAGAGCCGAGGACCCGACAGCCGCCCAAGGCAGGCGTTAGAGGACATCGTGGCTCACATTGAGGACATCGTCCGGATCGAGGGCGCGGGCAATGACAGCAGGCAGAGATGATAACTGACCATCTGAATCCAGCAGGAATAAATGATCCGCATCACTCCTTCGGGTGTTTGGCTGGTACCGACATGAGGATTTGGTTCATAGCCCCGTGTTGTGGTAAATAGCCTCTTACGGTGCAAATGCCTTCCCCGGAGTGGTTGTTCGAGACTGAAGGTGCATGTTTGGCGTCCTTGCAGCGACCCCTAACTCGGAGTTCCGTTGTGACGAGCTAGAGCCCAGTTCTATGAGAATAGCCTATCTGAGTGTTGACGCTCCTGAGTGGCTGGCCTTTATTGACCAGAACCCTGGCACGTCCCCTTATCACACGCCTGCATGGAGCTCACTCATCGCGGAGTGCTACGGCTTTCGTCCGTTCGTGCTGGCGGCTGTTACGGATGGAAACACGGTGCGTGCTGGCGTGCCTGTCCTGGAAGTGGCCCATTGGGGGGGCAAAAAGCGATGGGTTTCATTGCCTTTTACCGACGCTTGTCCGGTTTTGCACCAGGATTCTCAGGCGGCCGGTCTACTGATTGAACACTTATCTGACTTGTGCCAGGGAGGTGAGTTGGCGAGCGCGGAGGTGCGTGGCCCATGCCCCGAACACAAACGGGTGCACGCTAGGGGGAGATTTGTCCACCATGCTTTGCCTCTTTGCAGCGATGCACAATTTGTTTTCAAAACGTTTAGCCCGAGTCGAGTAGGGCAGAAGATCCGGCAGGCGTCGAAGCGCGGTGTGACCGTCAGGTTTGGCAACACCTCGGCAGACTTGGAGATATTCTATCAACTGTTCGTTAAGACGCATCACCGTCTCGGTGTGCCCGTCCAGCCGAAGCTCCTGTTTCGGCTGTTGCAGACAAAGGTCATCGCAAAAGGGCTCGGCTACACGCTCCTGGCTTACAAGGACGCAACGCCGATTGCTGGTCTTGTTTTCCTCTGTTTCGGCAAGACAGTGGCGGCCAAGTATGCGGCCTCCGATCCGGAGTTTTGGACTTTAAGACCGAACAACCTCCTGTACTGGGAAGCGATCCAGTGGGGCTGCAATCAGGGATTCAGCGCTTTTGATATGGGGCGCACCGACGAGGACGACCAGAACCTGCGGGAGTTCAAGAATGGCTGGGGGACGGTGGAAGAACCTCTCTCCTATTCTGTTGTGAGCATCAGGCCTCCCAAAGAGTCCTCAGGTCGTTTGTATCGTTGCCTCCAACCGGTGCTTCGGGGGTCACCTCCTTGGGTTTGCCGAGCGTTGGGTCAGTATTTCTATAAATATGCGGCGTGAGTCTGAAGAGGATCCGCCTCGCGGGCCCACGCGCGGTCAACCGCGTGCTCTTTCTCAGAGCGTGCTCCTGACCTTGCTCCCTTGCGGTAATGCGAGTGCACTGATGCTCTCCCATGCCACGGGAGAGCAGTTTCAAGCTGTTGCCCGCCGTGAGCCACCCGGAATACGCGCGGGGTCTGCGGCGCTAGGTCCAGTTTGACTCCCTTGGTTCTATTAATCGCGCGCAAGATCGGACAACTAAAGCAACCAGCACAAGAATGGAAACCATCGAGATATTAGTTGTCGCAGGCGCCCGCCCCAATTTCATGAAGGTCGCCCCGCTTATGAAAGCAATGGAGGAGCACAATTTGCGCGACGGAAACGGCGGCAAGAGAATTGCCGCGCGACTGGTTCACACCGGGCAGCACTACGACGAAGCCATGTCTGAGGTGTTTTTCCGTGAACTGGGCATTCGCCCGCCGGACATCAATCTAGGCGTGGGTTCGGGCTCCCACGCCGCGCAGACTGGCAGGATCATGACCGGATTCGAGAAGGTGTGCGAGCAGGAGAAACCGGACTGGGTCGTGGTGGTCGGCGACGTGAACTCGACGATGGCCTGTACGTTGGTTTGCTCGAAAATGGGAATTCGCGTCGCTCATGTGGAGGCAGGCTTGCGAAGTTTCGATCGGAGCATGCCCGAGGAGATTAACCGCATAGTCACTGATTCACTGGCCGACCTGCTGCTGACACCTTCCCCTGATGCGGATGAAAACTTGAAGCGGGAGGGTATTCACGATTCCAAGATCGAACTGGTTGGGAACGTGATGATTGACACCCTGGTGGCCAACCTGGAGAAGGTCCGGGCCAACGGCCTACTTCCGCGGCTGGGGCTGAAACGAAAAGGCTTTGTTTATGCAACCCTGCATCGCCCCTCGAATGTGGACCACCAAGCTTCGCTGATGACGATCATGAACGAACTGAAACGCTTGGCCCGCCAGATGCCGGTGGTGCTTCCGATTCATCCACGGACGCGAAAGACGTGCGGGCAGTTCGGCATCGCGCTCGACGATCAGCCGAGTCTCAAGATTCTGGAACCCATCGGCTACCTCGACTCATTGTGTCTCACGGACAACTCGCGTCTGGTGCTCACCGACTCCGGGGGCTTGCAAGAGGAAAGCACCTATTTCCGGACTCCCTGCCTCACGCTTCGCCAGAATACCGAGCGACCGATCACCGTCACGCTGGGCAGCAACAAGCTCACGAGGCTGGAGCGCCTGTCGGCGGACATTGACGAGGTACTCCATCGCGAATCGAGGTTTGGCCAGATCCCCCCGCTGTGGGACGGCCGGGCGGCAAGCCGTATCGTGAGCGCCCTCGTGTCCAGGTCGTGAAGATTTTCCCCACAAGGGGAACCCGAGTCTCCTTACCCGAACCAACAAGCCAGAACAAGACAATGCTGAGGGCCATTTTTACGCTGGACTATGAGATTCATGGCAATGGGGAAGGGGACCCCGCAGCCCTGATGGTGGAACCCAGCGCGCGCCTGATGGATCAATTCGAGCGTTACGGGGCCAAACTCACCATCATGGCTGATGTGGCGGAGATTCTGAAATTCAGAGAATACAAACAGAACACCGGCCGCGACGCTTACTACTATGGAGCCATAGCCAACCAACTGCGCAATGCCGTCCGGCGAGGCCACGACGTGCAACTCCACCTCCACGCCTCCTACTGTAACGCGCGGAATGCAGAGGGTCGTTGGGTGCAGGATTGGTCGGAGTATAATTTTGCGGGCCTGCCGTTCGAACGGATGAACGAACTGATTCGCACGGGGAAACGATACCTGGAGGATTTGTTGCGACCAGTTTCGGCCGCCTACAAATGCCATGCATTTCGTGCGGCCAACTGGGCGGTCAGCCCTTCCCGAAATGTGGTTCGCGCGCTGCTCCAAAACGACATTCAGATCGAGACCTCGGTTTTCAAATATGGCCGCCGCGAGGGCATTGTCAGCTTCGATTACGCGAACGCACACAGCGACCTGGTCCCGTGGCCGGTGGATGAGAATGACGTTTGCCGCAAAGACGAGGCCGGGCAACTGGTCGAGTTTCCCATCTATTGTGAGAGCCGTTGGATTGGCGCCTTCCTGACCCGCAACCGGATTTACCGCGCCCTGCAATCCCGCGCCCACCGAGTTGCCGATGCTTCCGGTGGATACAGCGTGCCCTCTAAGGGAAATTCAAGAGCTGCGAGAGTGGTGCGAAGCCTTTCATGGTTGACCCGGAATCATGCCTGGAAGGCTGATTTCAACCAGTGCACAGGCCGGCAGTTGGTCGGTGCGCTGAAACGGGCCGAGGCCAGATATGCCTGGCTCTCCAGCGACCTGCCGTTTGTATTGATCGGTCATTCAAAACTCTTCACCGCCGACAATGAGCGAAGTCTGCGCCCGTTCCTGGAATTCGTGGCTGGAGAGAAGTCCCGCTTCGGATTCGGGACGTTCGGAGATTTTAAACCCGTCGTTCTGAGTCCGGCGCGGCAGGTGGCGCTCGCGAGTTGACCGGCAAAGGTGCTGCCCCTCCATGAAATACGTGATCAAGTACGTGATCATTTCTCCAGTTCGCAACGAGGCGAAGTATCTGCCGCTGACACTGAATTCGCTGGTGCAGCAAACCATTCGTCCGTACCGGTGGGTCATCGTGAACGACGGCAGTTCGGATGATACCGGCAACATTGCAGATAAAGCCGCGAAGCAGCATGATTGGATTCGCGTTGTGCATCGCGCCAACCGTGGCTTTCGCCAGGCGGGTGGCGGAGTGATTGATGCTTTCTACAGCGGCTATCAATTGCTGGAAAGTGAACCGTGGGATTACCTCGTGAAACTCGATGGCGATACTTCCTTCGAACCGGATTATTTCGAGGAATGCTTTGCGCGTTTTGACGCTGAGCCGCGGTTGGGCATCGGCGGCGGGTTAATCTGCAACCGGCGCAATGGCGTGGTCGAGGCGGAATCCAAGATTGACCCCCGGTTTCACGTGCGGGGCGCGACCAAGATTTACCGTGCGGAATGCTGGCGGGCCATTGGCGGTTTGATTCACGCCCCGGGCTGGGACACGTTGGATGAGGTGAAGGCCAACATGCTGGGCTGGGTGACCAGGACCTTGGAAGGCATCAACGTGATTCATCATCGTCCCGCCGGCGCGGCCTACGGTCAATGGAACGACATGGTGAAGAACGGCCTGGCCAATTATATCGCGGGTTACCACCCGCTGTTCATGTTTTCGAAGTGCATCCGGCGTCTGGTGGAGCAGCCATATCTGATCGGGAGCACGGCGCTGTGGTTTGGGTTCATGAAGGGATATGTGAAACGGATTCCGCAAGTGGATGACAGAGCTCTGATCCGGTATTTCCGTCAACAACAGATCAAACGCTTGCTGGGGCGGAAGAGCCTCTGGGGTTAGTAAGGGGGCGGCCGGCGGCGGTGCCATAATTGACGGGCCGCTTTGAGGCAAACGGCTCAGGAGATTGAAGTTAGCCCCGTTCACTTCACAGTGGTTTGGCTGCTTGTTGCAGTTGACTAAGCCAAACGAACTCATGGCATCTTACACATCCCAGAGCCTCAGTTTAGCGGGCTTCCTGCGTGAAGTGCGGAGTTTGTACGAAACGCAGAACCGCCAGGCATCCGCCCAGGTAAAACATGCCTTGGATCACCTGCGCAATGTCGAGCGGTTGCTGGAAGGAAATTTCGGTTTTCAGCTCCACGACCGGGACGTGCTGGATATTGGGACCGGCCAGTTTCCGTTGCAGATGTATTACTTCGGCCGGCACAACCGGGTTACAGGCATTGATTTTGATGTGATTGCCAACGGCGTCAACCCATTGCAGTACCTGCGGATGTTCAGGTTCAATGGACTGCGACGCACCACAAAATCCATTGCCCGCAAACTGCTGGGAATTGACCGCAAGTATCGTTCTGAACTCATGGCCCAACTGGGCGTCTGCTCGTTGCCCAAGGTCCGCGTCCAGCGGATGGACGCCTGCAACCTGACCTTCGCAGACGCATCCTTCGATTGCATCCACTGTCTTTCGGTGTTTCACCATCTCTCGGATCCCGCCGCCGCCATCCAAGGGATTAAACGGGTTCTGCGGCCGGGCGGAACGGTTTACATCTCCTTTCACCTCTACACGAGCGAGACCGGGTCGCTCGACCCGCGAGTGTTTACGGAACGCGCCAAGGAAGTCGGCCTTTGGCTGCACCTGCGACCGGAGTGTGCGCACCTGATCCACACCAGTGCCTACCTCAACAAACTGCGTTTGGAGCAGTGGCGGAGATTATTCGACACCTGGATGCCTGGAGCAGTGCTGACCTTGACCCCTGCCAATCGAGCCGGCGCTGAATCCGACGCGCGCGCGCTTCAGGCAGCGGGGGAACTTAGCGAGTATGCACTGGAGGAATTGCTGACGCACAGAATTTACGTGTTGTGGCGGAAGCCGGGAGCAGAGAAAGAAGCTCAGAAAAGGCCTGCAACTCCAAAGGCGGAGTGATTGACTGTCGACGCTGCCCAAAGGTTGTTGAGGAGCAGGTAAGCCCTATGAACTCAGACTGCTTGGGGTCTGCTTGATATTCGAACCGTGTCAGACAGGCTACTACCGACAGCATGACCGTTCTTGGCTTTGCAGCAACGGTTATTTGTGCGTACTACGTGCTCACCCTGCCGAGGGCTTGGGCGCCGTTGGCGATATTGATTGCGGCGACCTACACGACGCCAGGGCAGGTGCTGGATATCGGCGGGTTGGACTTCACCGTCATCCGCATCGTGGCGATGGTGGGGCTGATCCGCCTGATGGTGAAAGGGGAGCGCATAACCGGCGGATGGCAGACCATGGATCGCTTAATGGTGGCCTGGGGGGGGTGGCTGGTGTGCAGCGGCCTTTTCCACAAGGACCCTGCCAGCAGCCTGATCTTTCGTGCCGGCAATGTTTTTGATGACGTGATCATCTACTTCCTGTTCCGGGTCTTCATGCGAAACCTCGACGAGTTTCTGCAGGTCTGCAAAGCAGTGATCCTTCTTCTGGCGCCGCTGGCCATATTGATGTTGTGGGAGAAACTGAAAGGATACAACTGTTTCTCCGTCCTGGGGATTCCCTTGGAAGTGGACGTGCGCAATGGCACAATCCGCGCGCACGGCCCTTTTGGCCACGCCATCCTCGCCGGCACGGTGGGCGCCGTTTGCCTGCCCCTGGCGGGCGTCTTCTGGGGGCGCGACCGGAAGCTGGCGCTGGTGGGCGTGGCGGCGGCGGGGGCGATGGTTTACGCGAGCGCTTCCAGCGGGCCCATCATGACCACGTTGACGGTTCTCTTCGGTCTCGCCTTGTGGCAGATGCGGGACCAGATGCGGGCGGTGCGCTGGGGGGCGGTGGGACTTGTCTTTGCCCTGAGCCTTGTGATGCAAGCGCCCGTGTACTATTTGTTGGCCCACATTGACCTTACCGGCAGCAGCACCGGCTGGCACCGGGCCTACTTGATCGAACAGTCCATCAATCATTTAGGAGAATGGTGGTTTGCCGGCACGGATTACACGCGCCATTGGATGCCGACCGGCGTCGCCTGGAACGCGAACCATACGGACATCACGAACCACTACCTTCACATGGGCGTGCTGGGCGGCTTGCCGCTGATGCTGCTGTTCATGGCGGTGCTGGCAGCCGGTTTTGCCGCTGTCGGCAAGGCGCTGCGGCAGAACAGGGACGCGCCGTTCGAGCGCCGGTTCTTGATCTGGACGCTGGGCGCCATCCTGTTCGCTCATGCGACAACCTTTATCTCCATATGTTACTTTGATCAGACTGTTGTGTATCTCTACTTCCTGCTGGCCGCCATTGGTTCGCTTCACGTGGTGGAACCGGTCAGAGCCCAAGCGCCCGCCAGCGTGCGCGTCCTCGACGCTTGCGAACCGCCTCCAGCCGATGAGCAATCTTTCTGTTATCATCGTTAGCTGGAATGCCTACCACCACCTGCGGAATTGCCTGGCCTCGATCCGTGAGACCGGGGGTTCGCTGGTGCGGGAAGTCATCGTAGTGGATAACGCCTCCACCGACGGCTCGCCGGATATGGTGGCGGAACGGTTTCCGGAAGCGACCCTAATCCGTTTGGGCGAGAATCTGGGTTTCGCGCGCGCCAACAATCTCGGGCTTAAGCACGCCTCCGGTGAACTGCTGGCACTGGTCAACTCGGACGTCGTTGTTCACGAGGATTGTCTTCAGCGGCTGGCTGCCTTCCTGAAGGGTCGTAAGGATGTGGGACTGGTGGGGCCGAAGATTTTGGGACAGGATGGCCGCTTGCAGCGCACGTGCCGGCGTCTGCCAACGCTTTGGAACACCACCTGCCGTGCGCTTGCGCTGGACAACGTGCTCTTTCGGTGGCCGCTTTTTTCCGGCCGGGAAATGCGCCATTGGAATCATGAAAACCAGGCCGAAGTGGAAGTGCTCAGCGGCTGTTTCTGGATGGCCCGGCGTGAGGCTGTCCATGCAGTAGGAAACCTAGACGAGAGGTTCTTCTTCTATGCGGAGGATGTCGACTGGTGCAAGAGGTTTTGGGATGGCGGATGGAAGCTCGTTTTTGTTCCTGAAGCCACAGCCACGCACGCGGGAGGCGGCAGTTCCTCAAACGCGCCTCTCCGGTACAGCATCGAACTGCTCCGGGCGAACCTGGCCTATTGGAGGAAGCACCACGGCTTCGTGGGCCAATGCGCATACCGCCTGCTCGCTATCGCCCACCACGGCCTTCGATTGGTGCCCCGCATCTTCGCGGAGGCGGGGGGATCAACTGCGCGGCAAGGCAATGGCAAGTTGAGGGAGCACGCGGTCTGCATGCGCTGGCTCTTGACCGGGAGAGGCGTTTGAAGTAAGTGCCAAGGATAAGGCTCAGCCCAGCGCTTCCTAGGAAATCTCCAGCAACCGGCTGACGGAAGAATGTGTAGCTTTGCTACATGTCACCGAAACAGTACATCGAAATTCGGATGGAAGCGATAGCCAACATCGTGTCTAGCCTAGTTCAGCGGCTGTCCAGATTCTGGAATCTGGTTTGCCCGTCATATTCGATCTCGAGAACCTGCGGGAGAGTGGCCATGCCAGAGAGGCCATTTGCGGCAATGAAGGAATCGACGGAGAAATGCAAGGCCCAGTTGTCAGCCAGTTTGCGCTCTGTTGGCATGAGCGGTGCTCCCGTCCCCTCTGAGATGAGCCATTATTTTGGTAAAAGCCGAGGACTTCAATCGAACAGCCCAATGAGGAACCTTATTTCTGTTTTGGTTTTGTTCCTGGGTTTCACAGCTTTCGGAGCGACCTATTGCGTCGGCCCGTCCCCCACCGGCAGCGGCAGCGGTGCGGACTGGAACAACTTGAAGGCCTGGAGCAGCACACCCGTACGGGGCGACACTTGGTATCTGGTGGGCGGGACTTACGCTGCGAAGACACTTGGCACGGCGGCAAGCGGGTCAACGCTCATTACGATCAAGAAGGCGACGGCATCAAACTATACTGACGTTAGCGCGACGGGCTGGAGCAGCTCCTACGCGACTCCCGCCAGCATCGGCGGGTTGACCATAGGCTCAAGCTACTGGCTGATTGATGGGGTGACGGGCGACGGTGCGCGTGTTGTTCCGGCAGATACCAACACAAGCCACTATGGATTTTATATCCCTGGAAGCCACCCAGTCCAATTAACGGGGTCCGCCAGTTTTATCACCATCGCGCACTGCCGGTTTTTTACCAGCCCCGCTTGCACCACTGGCATCTACCAAGTTGATGTTAATCAGGCGACCAAGAATGATCTAACTATCCAGTATTGTCTGTTCGACGGTTTCAGCGAGATAATTCGCAACGGGGTAAACACCTGGAACAACACTGTTCTTGAATACAGTATCATCCTGCGCAGCTTTGGGGACAGCGGTTGTCATGGCAATGTCATCAACGCCATGTGGGCGCCGCTCGTCAATATGACGATCCGCTACAATGTTTTTAAGGATATGGTTGGCAATGGTATTTCTGGAGTGATCTCGGGCAATGGCTCAGGCCTTGGCCCGATTTTATGTTACGGCAACGTGTTCGACAATATTCCGCATTGCACCTATGTGATCGGGGCGAACGGTGGCTATTCCATAAACAACTCCACCTTCTATAACAACACGGTTATCCATTGCGATAACGACGATGCAGGCTTCGCCATTTGCGGGAGAACATCCGGCAGCGGCAATGTCGGCGGGAACAACCTTTTATACGACTGCATTTCTGTTCTGTATAATTCGGCGTGGTCTGGTGATTACGATGCCTTTTTTTCATGTTCGCGTTCTTCAGGGACGCACAAGTACACGGCAACGGGTGACCCCTTCGTCAATCGCGCTGGAATGGACTACCGGCTGAAGGCGAATACCCCGGCGGGCACCAGTTTAGCCAGCCCGTATAATGTTGATGCTCTTGGGAATGCTCGCACGACTTGGACGCGGGGGGCGTTCGAGTACGGCAGCGCCAGCACCAATGCAGTCATTTCGGTATCCCCCAGCGCTCGGAACTTCGGTTCTCTGGCACTTGGGACGAGTAGCAACCTGACATTCACAATTCAAAATGTCGGGGGGGGGGCGCTGTCCGGAACTGCGACTGTCTCTGCTCCGTTCTCGATTCTCTCCGGAGGAACCTACAGTCTTGGGGCCAATCAGAGTCAGACCGTAACCGTGCGTTATGCACCCTCGGTGGCTGGCGCCTACAGCGCCAACGTGACTTTCACTGGCGGTGGCGGTGCTGTGGCGTTGGTTAGCGGCGTAGCCTATGCTGTATTGCCAGGCACATCGTTTGCGGCAGACGCCGGAGTGGTCAGTTCACCGTTTGTGAGCAGCGGCGGAGTCATTTCGCAATCTGTAGATTCGGGCGTGTCGGATGGCGGGCGGGCTCTTTACGCCTTTAGCCTTACGAATGCTGGAAACTATCTAGTTCAAGCAGTCGTGAACGCCCCGAGTGATGCGGCGAATTCGTTTTACGTTAACATTGATGCGGAGCCCACCGACCCCTACATGAGTTGGCACATTCCCGTGACCAGCGGATTCCAGACCTCCTATGTATCCTGGCAGGGGGACGGAACCTGGGACGCGCCACAGTTTATAAACAAGGTCTTCAGCCTGACGGTGGGAACCCATCAGCTCATCATTCGGGGTCGCGAGAAGAATACCCAATTGCAGCGCATTTCGATTGTCAAAGATGTGGGGCCGATGCCTCCATCAAATTTGCGTCTTGTGACGTCTCAATAGTCAGCGTTTGGGCATTCTATGGTGTGTTGGCGCGGCCCTGTTCGCCCGTTGCTTTCCATTCACTTCTGTTAGTTGCTTGGATCAGACCGACCTTGGGCTTGGTTTCCTCCTCGGCGTCGTGCTTGGGCTATGCGCGGCGGCGGTTGGCATCCGCAACGAGGAGACGAAGGAATTCTGTTCAGAACGAGGATAGGGGCGGTACCCTCGTGATCTGCAATCAGACTTCGCTCTGAGTGCCACGTATGCGGTTAAGCAAACGACACAATTCGCCTTACGAATTCCGCATCATGCCTGAAGCGACCGGGACCACCCCCCCAGAAGAGGAAAGCTCGAAGTGTTCAATCATTTCGGCGGTAAGCGACGAAGAGGTCCTCAATAGTTGCCTGTTGAGTTCTCCTGATGTTCGCCGGGCAGCAGATGTGATTCTGCAGACCGGGTATCCCAGCGCTGCGCTGGCCTACAACGCCGCGCTCGAAAAGGCGAAAACGAACATTGTGATGTTTGTGCATCAAGATGTCTACTTGCCGGAAGGCTGGCTTCGGACCGCTCAGAACGCGGTGGGAATTCTCTCAAAGATCGACCCGGACTGGGGTGTTCTGGGATGCTGGGGCGTCAGGCCTTCAGGCGAGCGCGCCGGCTTCGTCTATGACGGTGGGTGGAGGCGGATTCTCGGAGGCCCATTCGAGGGTGGCCAGGAAGTGGAGTCGCTCGATGAGGTCGTGTTGATCCTGCGCAAATCCTCCGGCCTTCGCTTTGATCAACAACTCAGGGGGTTTCACATGTACGGCACCGATATTTGTCTGGAGGCCCGGCGGCGGGGGATGAAATGCTACGCTATATCCGCTTTCTGTGTTCACAACACGAACGGTTACAACCTGCTGCCGTACCAGTTCTGGCGGAATTGCTGGTGGATTCGCAACAAGTGGAAGGCCAAATTACCGGTACCTACGCCTTGCATCGATATCACCTACTTCGGTTGGCCGATGATTAAGTGGAACGTCATTCGATCTCTGAATATACTTCTGAAGCGGCATAAGCCCGCCAGGCGGGCGGCTGACCCTAGAGCGCTCTACGAGGACATGGTCAGAGGAGGCATTGTTGAAAGAGCAACCTCTACCTAGCGCTCATCCGGTAGTATTTGTGTCTCCCGACGCATCTCGAACCGGAGCGCCCTTGGCTCTGCTGCGGTTGCTAGAGTGGTTAAAGCGGCAGACGGACCTTCGGTTCCAGGTCTTGCTATATCAAGATGGTCCGCTTGCACCTAAATTTGCCGCAGTATCGCCGACGGTGACGCTCACGGAAGTGGAATTTGGGCAGGGCGCCTCACAGTCTGCTGCCGTACCAATTTCAGCGGATGATTGATCCATGACTGCGTGAATTGGCCTTCTCAAGACAATTCATGTGTTGCGAAGGGCTTCCCACGCCTCGCCGGCATTGATCCGCAACTCCAGGGCGTTTGGTTGAGCGCGTGAGGCTGCCACGTCGACCGCACTCGCCCGTCACGCAGCACCGAACTGCTCTTGCGTCCGGGCTGCCGACTGCCGCGGGCCTATGGGCGCATAGACTGTCTAGCATCTACTTTCGTTCCGATGGTTGCATTTTGCATTTTGAATTGAAAATAGAGAGAATAGAGAGTATTCCATGGAATCTCAATTAAGAAGTGGTGCACGAACTGGGAGGGGGAGCACGCGGCGACTTAGGTTGCTCCAGCTTGTCCACGGCTACCCGCCTGCGATAGGAGGGGTTGAGGTGTCAACGCGAGATCTCTGTGAGCGGCTCTTCGCTGACTATAATGTCGATGTAACAGTATTCACCACGAATGCGTTCACCGTGGCAAACTTCAATGACGGGTCTCTCCCAACGGTACCGATCAAGGTTGACGAAGAGCAAAACGGGGTCAAGATTCGACGGTTCCCGGTTGTGACGGGTTGGTCTGCGCTGCTGAAACAGATGCAACGCATTGCGTGGCACCTGAGAATCCCCGGCAATGACCGACTTCGCACTTGGTATGGCGGCCCGATCGCGCCCCAGATGCTGCACGCGGTGAGGAGCTTCGATGCCGATGTTCTTTGCGCTGCGTCATTCCCGCTTAACCACATGACGTACCCTTTTCGCTGCAAGGGGTTGCGCCCCCCTGTGGTCTTGGTCGGCGCCGTGCACACAAATAATGCCTGGGGTTACAACCGACCTCACCTTATCAAGCTAATCGGGCGTTCTTACGCGACCGTCGCCCACACGGACCACGAGCGAGAGTGGTTGATCGAGCGGGGAGCGCCGCCAGAGAGAATGCTTGTGATCGGGCACGGTATCGAATCTGGCGATTTTACCGCAAAGCCGGGAGTGTTCCGTGCCACGCATGAAATTCCGCGTGATGCGTTTGTCGTCGCCTATCTTGGCCAGCAGGGTGGGCACAAGGGGATTGACACGATGATCCGCGTGTTGCCTAGCTTCCTTGAACGCCGGTGCGATGCATGGTTGATCGTCGCTGGCGCTCGCACCCCGTACTCGGTGGAGCTCCGACGACTCGCCGAAACGCTACCCCGACACGCCCGCTCACGCCTGGTGTTTGCAGACGATTTGACCAAGCTGGAGCGGGCGCAGATCCTTGCTGATTGCGACGTGTTCGCTTCGCCATCCGCCCAGGAGTCCTTCGGCATCACCACCCTCGAAGCTTGGTCTCACGCGAAACCGGTTATTGTCGGTGACGGCCCTGCCCAACGGTTGGTTGTGGAAGACGGCGTGTCGGGAATCCTCGTCCCACACGGGAACGAGGACCGCCTTCTCAACGCGCTTGCTAAGCTGGCGGGGGACGCCTCGCTTCGCGCCCGACTCGGAGAAGCGGGACGACGTCGGCTTCAAGAACGATATGACCACTCGTCGGTGGTGTCGCAATATTATGCGCTTTTCCTTCAGGCAGCAACGACACAAGGTAGTTTGCCTTGCCACCGCGCGGACGGGACTGTTTCCCGGAGGTGTGTATGTGGCTGAAGGCATGCAATGTGGCATGGTCAATGTTGGGAAGGTTACAAACAGTCGTCCAGTGTCACCCGTCGGATGAACGTCGAGGGCTCGAGGAATGCTACTTGTTTCAGAAGTGGGGTGAAGAGCATCGGACTGATACGCTGCCGCGGCCCCTTCTGAGCTCGAGCAGAAACGCAAGTCGACAGACTTAGTGCCTATGCCGCGTGTTTCGGTGATAATGCCGGTCTTCAACGCAGAAGCATATCTGGTTAAGGCAATAGACAGTGTACTGCGTCAGACCTTTGGGGATTTCGAACTACTTCTTCTGGAGGATGGTTCGGTGGACCGATCGGCGGAGATAGCCAGACATGCTGCGGAGCAGGACTCTCGTGTGGTACTCATGAATGGTGACCATCGCGGTGTCGTTCACCAGCGAAATACAGGTGTTAGGCTGGCCCAGGGCGAGTTGATTGCCATGATGGATTCGGACGACATTTCCCTGCCAAATCGCTTTTGCAGCCAGCTAAGTTACCTCGACAGCCATCCCGAGTGTTGCGCCGTCGGCACACAGGTTAAGCGCATCGATGAAGACGGCTTGGCCATTGATGAATGGCATTTGCCGGAGCAGCATGAAGAAATTGACGAATATCACATGGCTGGCCGGGGTGGCGCGATCGTCAATCCAAGCGTGATGATGCGCAAGAGCGCGGTGGTTGAAGCCGGGGGATATCGGACAGGCTACGACTCCGCAGAAGATTACGATCTTCTGTTGCGTCTTGGGGAGGTTGGTCGTTTGGCGAATCTTCCCCAAGTCCTCTTGTGCTACCGTCTTCATGCCAAGAGTCTAACTTTTGCCCGCGCAGTGTATCAACGGCAGATGACACGCAAAGCGCTGGAAGAGGCGTGGACGCGGCGCAGAAGGCCAGGTCCGCTCCCGGCTCCCATCCTTGAGCTCAGAGCGCCATCCGAGGATGAACTGATGTGGTCATGGGCGCTCTCTGCATTTGCAGCTCGCAACTTTGAGACCACACGAAACCAGGCGCGGAAGCTTTTGCGGAAGCATCCCGGTGAACTGCGGCGATGGGCCTTGCTTGGTGCTGCCTGCCTTGGCCCGGTGGCGCACTACCTCAAGCGCGTTCTCCCGTACCGAATTGGCCCCTATCGAGCGCAGGGCGGGATGGTCTAATGTCGAATCCTTGTAACACACAGGCCGCAGTTCCTTTGATCGAGCATCCACCGCAGGTGGACCCAACGGCACACGAAGGGAAGAAGAGTTATGGCCAGATACTGAAGTCCTCGGCGTTGATTGGCGGTTCGTCGGTGGTGGGCATCGGCATCGGGATTATTCGGACAAAGGCGATGGCTTTGTTCCTGGGGCCGGCCGGGGTCGGACTTATGGGGTTATACAGCTCGATTCTCGACCTGACGAATAGCCTTGCCGGCATGGGTATCAACAGCAGCGGGGTGCGGCAGATTGCGGAGGCCGTCGGTTCCGGCGAGACCGGGCGGATCGCGCGAACCGTGGCCGTGCTGCGGCGAACAGCGATTGTGCTTGGTGTGCTGGGAGCGCTTTTGCTCATTGTGTCTTCCAGAGAGGTTTCCAGGCTGACTTTTGGAAGCGATCAACACACCGCCGCGGTAGCCGTGCTTGCACTGGCGGTGTTCTTTGGCGCCATAGCCGGCGGCCAAGGGGCGCTCATCCAAGGAATGCGACGCATTTCGGACCTTGCCAAGATGGGAGTGCTGGGCAACCTTTTCGGCGTCATGATCAGCGTTCCGCTGGTCTATTTCTTTCGCGAAGACGGCATCGTGCCATCGCTCGTGGCGATTGCAGCTATGGGGATTCTGACTTCGTGGTGGTACAGCCGAAAGGTGCAAATTCAGGCGCAGCGAGTTACGTTGCATGAGGTGAAACAGGAGGCGAGCGCCCTGTTGAAACTCGGCTTCGTATTCATGGCCAGTGGCGTTTTGACCATGGGTGCCGCTTACGCGATTAGACTCATCGTTCTTCGAAAAGTGGGTTTTGAGGCCGCTGGCTTGTATCAATCTGCCTGGGCCCTCGGCGGAATGTATGTGGCGTTCATCACACAGTCCATGGTAGCCGATTTCTATCCCCGGTTGACGGCGGTTGCCAGAGATAACGCAGAATGCAATCGGTTGGTGAACGAACAAGCAGAAATCAGCCAGTTGTTGGCAGGGCCCGGGGTGATCGCCACTATGACCTTTGCGCCGCTGGTCATCGCAATGTTCTATAGCTCCAGGTTTGCCGCGGCAGTGGAACCCCTAAGGTGGATCTGTTTTGGGATGGCCCTGCGTGTCATCGCCTGGCCCATGGGATTCATCATTTTGGCAAAGGGCTTGCAGACTATCTTCTTCTGGGTCGAAGTTGGTGCCACCGTTATTCACGTTGGACTAGCCTTCATGTTCGTTGGCTATTATGGGTTGCCCGGCGCCACGATAGCATTTTTCGGGCTCTATGTTTGCTATGGGATATTTGTCTACGTGATCGTGCGCCGACTCAGCGGCTTCCGATGGTGCGCGGCCAACCGGCGGATCGGGTTGTTATTTGTTCCTGTGATTACAGTAGTATTCTGCAGTTTCTACTGGCTTCCTTTTTGGGTTGCGACCACCGTTGGATCGGTGGCTACGTTGGCGAGTGCCGTGTATTCGATTCGACTACTCGTGCGCCTGATGCCTATGAATCGAATCCCGCGTCCCATACGGCAGTTGCTCGTGTGGTTGCGGATCGCGCCTTCGGGCATCATTTGAGGACGCTGCGCTGATTCTGATACGGTGGAATAGCCGCGAAAAGGCGCAAAATACGCAAAAACGAGGAGAACTCTATTACAGGCTACTTACCTCTTAGCGAGCCTCGGAAGCGCTGACCATGCCAAATCCCACTGTTAGCTTCGTCGTTCCGTGTTACAAGCTGGCCCACCTGCTGCCGGAATGTGTGAACTCCATTCTCGGCCAAACGTACGGCGATTTTGAAGTGCTGATCATGGACGACTGCTCGCCAGATAACACGGCAGAAGTAGCCCGGTCGTTTCAGGATCCGCGAGTGAAACACGTTCGCAACGACCCAAATCTCGGGGCGCTGGCCAATTACAACAAGGGGATTAAGCTTAGCCGTGGCAGGTATGTGTGGCTGATCTCAGCGGACGATATTCTGAGGCGTCCCTATGTGCTGCAGCGTTTCGTCAATCTTATGGATGCGAATCCGGGGATTGGCTATGCGTTTTGTCCCGGAGTGGGTTTGAAAAATGGAATTGAAACGGGGCTCATTGACTATTCCACCTACGGGCATTGTGACCGAGTAGTTGCCGGTCGGACCTTCCTTCACAAGCTTATCGAGTACGACGTCGTCCTGACGGCGGGTGCAATGGCGCGACGTGAATGCTATGAGAAGATAAGTTACTTTCCTATTAACCCGGCGTGGGCGCCCGTCCCGATAGATCTATGCTGGTGTGGTGACTGGTATCTGTGGTGCGCGTTCGCTCTCCATTATGACGTTGGCTATCTAGCAGAGCCGATGGTGTGCTATCGCGACCATGATCTCGCGTTGACCGTGACTGTAGCCAAGCAGAAGATTCTCAATTGCTTTTTCACTGAAGTTGCCATGCGCCGGAAGATCAAGCAAGAGGCTGAGGCGGTAGGATGCGGCACAGTCTCCAGAAAGTGCCTGGATTGGATGGCAATCGACTATGCGCGGCATCTCACCGGCAAGGACTATCGGTCTTACATGTCCAAAATCACGTTCGAGATGTTCGAGGAATCATTGTGCTGGAATATTGCGGATGAGCGCGAGCGTACGCGGGTCCGCTCACGGACCTATAGCGAAGTTGCAGACCACTGTTTCGATTCGGGCGACCTCGGCCAGGCCAAACAGTTCTATTCCCGGGCCCTGAAACAGGATCCATGGATGGTGAAGGCGCGGGTCAAGCGTCTCCTGCTTTCATTAGGCAGGCCTGGTGAAATTGTCCGCCGACGCTTGCGGGCGTGCGTGTGAGGACGATTTCCTTTTGCGGTTGATCGCGATTTTGGGCATTTGAGTGCTTGACACAGCGTAACGAAGCAATGCAGCTTGAAAACAACATGAATATTTCACGCGTTCTGGTCACGGGTGGAGCCGGGTTTCTTGGCGCGAGCCTCGTGCCGCTGCTCCTGCAGCGGGGCTACGAGGTCGTGGTGATTGATGATTTCTCAAATGGAAAGGAGAGCCACCTCGCCGCTGTGAAAGATCACCCAAAGCTGAAGATCATCAGGGGCGATATCACGATCCGCGCCGATGTTGAGCGGGCTTGTGCGGGGTGCGATGCGATCATTCACCTGGCGGTCTTGTGCCTTCGGCAGTCAATTTGTGATGCCGTTCGGGTTACGGGGGTGATTGTCAATGGGACGATGAATTGCCTGCAGGTGGCGCTCGAACTGAAGCTCAAGCTTTTCCTGAACTGTTCCTCTTCGGAAGTGCTTGGCAATGCGAAGCACATACCAATGGATGAGACGCATCCCCTGCACCCCGAGACGCCTTACGCAGCGGCGAAGGTTGCACAGGACATGCTGGTCACGAGTTACGGAAGGACCTACCAGTTGCCTTGGGCCACGATTCGGCCGTTCAATATGTATGGACCTAACTCGCATTGGCAGGGACATCGAGGGGAGCTGATCCCCAAGATGATCGTGCGCGCCCTTAATAAGTGTCCACTGATCGTTTTTGGCGATGGCCAACAATCGCGCGACTTCCTGTATGTTGAGGAGGCGGCGCTAGCGGTGTGCAAGGTGCTGGAGTGCGAATCGGCTCTGGGCCAGACCGTGAACTTCTGCACGGGCATTGACACGACGGTGCAGCGCATAGCCGAGATAATCTGCGCCAACTGCGGCTTCGACCCGCAGCAGATGATCGAATACCAGGAGGCGCGCCCCGGGGATGTGCGCAGGCTTATTGGGGATGTAACCCGGTTCAAAGAGTTGTTCGGGTTTGTTCCAAAAGTTTCCGTGGAGGACGGAATCGCAAGGACCATAGAATGGTTCAAATCGCTACCCATCGCGCCGGAGACAATGCTCGCGCAGATGGCAACGCGGAATTGGGAGTAAAGTTGGAGGCAAGCTTGCTTGCGAAAGTGGACAGGTCTGGGTCGCGGGGCGGTTGACGCAATCAAGCAGTTTTTGTTCTGAAACGAGCGATTCGGTGGGCTGGAGAACTTCGGGTAATTGAAAGGCAGGGACGACATGGACAAAAATAGGTGCTCTGATCTTGTTTCGCGGTATCGCCTCGGTTGGCGAGGTTTCGCCCTGGGCGTGCTGCCTTTATGGGTCGCGACTGCCCCTTTGTTGTGGCATCGATCGGCTAATGCGCGATGGTGGGGGTATAGTCAGAGCTATGCTGCGGGGCTGATACTGATTGGGTTTTTCAGTCTCGTTCTCAGCTTGTGGCTGGGGTGGCGGTGCCATAAAAAGGGAGGTCTTCAACCGGCGTTTAAGTTTGTCGTTCCTTTTTGTTTGCTGTTAGGAGCGGCTCTGCTGACTGAGATCTTCCTGCGGTTAACGGCGCCGGATGCCTTTAGCGAATACCGGCGGGCAGGAGATAGGAAGTCCATCCCATTTGGATTTGAAGCGGAGCGCCAATTCTCCTGGCGCGGGCCTTCTCCAACGGGCGGCTGGATTCAATATCACACAGATCAGTTTGGTTTTCGGGTCAATCGGGACACCCCGAATTGGTTTGAGGGACGAACCAACCAAACTGTTCGTTTACAGGGCCTGACACCCTCCGCGCCCCTGGTTTTTACGCTCGGAGGTTCATCGGTCTTCGGACGTTTCCTGAGTGACGATGAAACCTGGGCACACTTGCTCCAGAACAATTTGCGCCAGGCCGGCAACGCCGTCACGGTGGTAAATGCAGGCAATTGGGGCCATAATTCCTTCCAGGCACTGCTGCGGTTGTATCTCCGGATCCTGCCGCATAAACCAGATATTCTGCTCTATTACCTGGCTTTCAATGACACCAGCCGTCACCGGCTCAACCCGGAGGATATTGCTCTACCAGATGCGGTGGCATTCAGCGACAGCCTGTCTTGTTATGTCCGCATGGTTAATGCCCATAGGAATCTGTATTTCCGGACCATGCTATACTACTACTTCAGTGAAAGTTTGCTGCCAAAGTGCAAAGGACTGGCCAACCGGACACTTGGCCCGGAAAAGTGCGAACGATTGAAGACCTGGTTGGGAAGGCAGGGCAGCATTCCCGCCGGTGCGCAAGGCGATGGAGCCGACATTATTATGCACAATGGCCAGCGGTATTTGCGCAACCTGAGGAGCATGGTGGACATGTGCAAACGCCATGGCACCCGCCTCGTGCTCGTCACCTTTGTTTGCGACGGCCAGCGCATCGATCCTTTTACCCGCAGGAGCATCCAGCACTATAACGAACTGATGCGGCAGGTGGCGCATGAAGAAGGGTTGGATCTCGTTGATATGGAATCGGCTTTCTCCACCCTGGGGGATCTCGAAAAGCACTTTACGGATGATCACTATCATCCATCTCGCCTCTGCGCCGAACAAATTGCCGCCGAGCTGGCAAAGACTTATCCTGAGTGGGGACATCGGAAGGTGGCTTCAAAGCGCTAAAGGAACTGCATGACAAGCATTCTCGGCATATCGGCTTTCTATCACGACAGCGCAGCGGCTTTGGTGGTGGATGGAGAAATCGCCGCGGCCGCCCAGGAAGAGCGTTTCACTCGCAAGAAGCACGATCCAGGATTTCCAGCTCATGCGATCGCATATTGTCTAAAAGAAGCCGGCGTGCGAGCCGAGCAATTGGATTACATCGCTTTCTACGACAAACCGCTGACCAAGTTCGACCGGCTTCTGGAAACCTACCTGGCCTATGCGCCAGCCGGCCTGCGAAGTTTCCGCCTGGCCATGCCCCTTTGGCTGAAAGACAAACTGCACATGAAGCGCACTTTGCGCCAGCGCTTCATGACCAACCCCCGAACACCGCTTGTCTTTACGGATCATCACGAGAGCCATGCGGCCAGCGCTTTCTTTCCCTGCCCCTACAATTCGGCCGCGATCCTCACTATTGACGGGGTAGGCGAGTGGAGCACCGCCACCTACGGGGTGGGCGAAGGGAACAAATTGCGCTTGCTCAAACAGCTGGTTTTTCCCCACTCCCTTGGCCTGCTTTATTCGGCCTTCACCTATTTCTGTGGTTTCAAGGTAAACAGCGGAGAGTATAAACTAATGGGCCTGGCCCCATACGGGAAGCCGCTCTATTACGACATTATCCTCAAGCACCTGGTGAATCTGCGCCCTGATGGCAGCCTGTGGTTGAACATGGATTATTTCAATTACTGCCAGGGGTTGACTATGACCAATCATCGGTTCCATCAGCTATTTGGTGGCGGCCCGCGACGTCCGGAGTCTATGCTCGAGCAGCGACACATGGACATCGCCGCCAGTATCCAGAAGGTAACCGAAGAAGCCGTAATGCGCATGGCCGAGGAAATTCAGCGGCAGACCAGGATGAAGCACCTTGTTCTCGCCGGGGGGGTCGCTCTCAATTGTGTAGCCAACGGGCGGCTGTTGCGCGAGGGACCTTTTGAGGATATCTGGATTCAACCGGCGGCTGGCGACGCTGGCGGCGCACTGGGGGCTGCCCTCTTCGTCTGGCATCAGCTGCTCAATAACCCGCGTGCGCCTCAGGGGCAGGACGCCCAGAAAGGGAGCTTGCTGGGGCCAAAGTTTAGCGAAGAGGAAATTGCCAGCGTATTGGATGAATCGCGTGTCCCCTATAAGCGCTTTACGGATGAACGGTCGCTGCTCGAACACATTGCGCAATCCATGGCGAGCGGACAGATTGTCGGCTGGTTCCATGGACGGATGGAATTCGGACCGCGCGCGCTTGGAGCACGCAGCATTATCGGCGATGCCCGAAGCAGCGCCATGCAGGCCACGATGAACCTGAAGATCAAATTCCGCGAGAGCTTCCGGCCGTTCGCCCCATGTGTGCTCCAGGAGCGGGTTCACGACTATTTTGAGATGCGCCAATCGCAGGAAAGCCCCTACATGCTGCTGGTTGCGCCGGTGCGGGAGAAACATCGGCTGAACCTTTCCGAAAACGACATGCGGAAAATGTCCGGGGACCCGGATCTGCGCCAGCGGGTGAATATTGTGCGTTCCACCGTTCCTGCCATAACGCACGTTGATTATAGCGCCCGGGTCCAAACTGTGGATGAGCGGCGACATGGACGATTTTATCGCCTGATGAAGACCTTTGAGCGATTGACGACTTGCCCTGTTATTGTCAACACGAGCTTCAACGTGCGGGGGGAGCCGATTGTCTGCACTCCACAAGATGCGCTGCGCTGCTTCCTGGCGACCGATATGGACGTGCTTGTCCTTGAAGACTTCGTCCTGCGCAAGGAGAAGATGAACAAGACTGTCACCGAGGCCGAACGCGCCAAGTATCTGGCCCAATTTGAACTCGATTGATGCTACCGGATTATGAAGCTGTCTGACCTGCCCCTCCATCCCACCAGCAGGGTCCTCCGGCAATTTGCCGCGACATGGCTGCTCTTCTTCCTTGCCATCGGAGCTTATCAATGGCTGATCAAACGGCACCCGGAGGCGGGTCTGGGCCTGGCAGTTTTGGCGGTCGTCATCGGAGTTCTAGGCCTGCTTAAGCCGGCAGCTGTTCGCTGGTTGTTCGTCGGCTGGATGATCCTGGCTTTTCCCATCGGCTGGGTTATCTCGCAAATGACGTTGATCATACTCTTCTACCTGATTATCACCCCCGTAGCAGCGTTCTTTCGGCTGCGGGGACGGGATTTGCTGATGCGGAAACCGGCTTCAGACCGTTCAAGCTTTTGGATCTCCAAAACTACCCCCTCCGATGTTCAGAGCTATTTTCATCAATACTAAGTTAAACCTCACAGAAGTTGGGAACTATGAGCGAACAAGAGTTGAATGAATTCCAGAAGGCGGCTGCCGATCATGGTCAGAAGCAAGGCAACCTGTTCACGGAACTATGGGGATTCCTCCGGCACAATAAGAAGTGGTGGTTGCTGCCGATCCTGTTCTTCTTGCTGTTCTTCGGGCTGCTGATCTTTCTATCAGGGACGGGCGTGGCGCCCTTTATCTACACCTTATTCTGACAGCATCAGAATTCTACCTGACCCGCGCCACCTCAAGTGCGGGCGGTGAAGCCCAAGGCTGAACTCGTGTCAGTGCGGTTGGTTTGAGCCAGTGCCTGGATTTGGTCAAAGAACTGAAGTGTGCTATTACACCGCCGGATGATCCGTGATGTGCTAATTCGCAGTTGAACCGGGCCAGACCGTAAACGGCGCGGTCTCCAGGCAAGGACGAGGCAAATATGGATTTCTCAGAACTCATAGTGAGGCGTTATAGCGTGCGAGCCTACAAGCCCGATCCCGTGCCAGATGAGCTGCTGAAATGCGTATTGGAGGCAGCACGCATGGCACCAACCGCGGCTAACCGACAACCCTTCCGGTTGATTGTCATGAATACGTCGGGACGCCGGTCAGAGCTGAAGCGCATCTATCATCGCGACTGGTTTGGGCAGGCTCCCTGGGTGATCTGCATCTGTGCCGTGCCGAGCGAAGCATGGGTGCGGTGCGATGGAAAGAACTATGCCGACATTGACGTCAGCATTGCAATGGACCACTTGGTGTTGTCGGCGGCCAACGCGGGATTGGGGACGTGCTGGGTGGCCGCGTTTGACCCGGCGGCCGCCCGCGAAATCCTGTCTCTCCCGGAGGGCATCGAGCCCATCGCGTTTACCCCTCTTGGCTATCCTGCCGATCAGCTCCCCGCCAAAGAACGGAAGCCGTTGGCCGAGCTGATTTACTACGAACACTGGTCGCCAGCATAGCGCCTCCGGCTCCGCCGAAGGCCTCGGTTACTCTAATTTGGAGCTTCGAGGCGCGTGGTGTGTAGGGGTGGGTCAATGCAGGTTCTGTGAATAGTCATTTCTCAACCCCGAGCTTCTGCACGGTTCACCCACTCGACTCGTCCGGCCAACTGCCAAATTTCCGTTACCAAGTGCCCAAAGACCTCCTCAGCTTCCGGTGCAGTACGGATGTCCTACCGTAGTATTTGATGTTGTAGGAGCGGTTGTGCCTTGAGAGCCTAGGCTCTGGAAATTGCGGGCGAAGAGTGTTGTTGCGAGCGCGCAAATAAAATGGCTGGCCAGTGAGGATATCTAACTGATACCGCCGCCAAGCCGGCGTTTGGCTAAACTATTAGCGAAAGGAAAGCACAGATAATGAATGCAAAGACAATGGACGGAGCGAGAGTGTTGGTGACAGGCGGGGCGGGATTTGTCGGCTCCGAACTCGTGCGGCAGCTATGCGATAACAAGGCCCAGGTGGTGGTGGTGGACAACCTGGTCAACGGAAAGCGCGAGAATCTCGCAGGCCTTCCTGGGGATCAGGTCACGTTGGAAGTGGCGGACATCCGCGACGGTGCGCGCATGGCGGAGTTGATGCGAGGGATCGATATCGTCTATCATT
The DNA here is from genome assembly GCA_035452965.1 of Candidatus Paceibacterota bacterium. Lineage (NCBI taxonomy): Bacteria > Bacillati > Minisyncoccota > Minisyncoccota bacterium. Next base: position 92,153 of record DAOTCE010000005.1, read on the forward strand.
TGGCCTGTCTTTGCCTTCGGCACTCGCTGCACTCTCCCCTGGAGAATCATGAAGTCAACGCAACGGGAACGCTTCAGGTGCTGCTCGCGGCCAAGGAAGCCGGCGTGAAGCGGTTTGTTTATACCTCGACGGGCGAGGTGTACGGAATGCCGTTGTGGACACCGATTACGGAAGAGCATGGGAATATGCCGACCAACGCTTATGGGGCCGGAAAGCTGGCCGGCGAGGCTTATGCCCGCGCCTTCTTTGTTACCTACCATTTTCCCGCGGTGGTCATACGAATGTTCAACAACTATGGCCCCCGCTGCCATCATGAGGGCGACTGCGGAGAGGTGATCCCCAGATTCCTGCTGCGTTGCATGGCCGGGGAGCCAATGGTCATCTTCGGTGACGGCACACAGACCCGTGATTTCAACTACGTTGGCGACATGGCCAGGGGGGTGCTCATGGCCGGCCTGGTAGAGGAAGCGGTCGGGCAGACCTTCAATCTTGGCAGCGGAATGGACATTTCAATCAACCAATTGGCGATCGAGGTTGCAAAGGTAGTGGGGAGAACAGAGGTGAATGTGACGCACGATGCGCCGCGGCCCGCTGACATTATGCAACTGCGCGCAGACGCCTCAAAGGCGAAGAAGGTGCTTGGATTCGAGGCGAAGGTCTCGTTGCAGGAGGGGCTGGCTAAGCTCAAAGAGTGGTATCAGAGCCTGCAGAAGTCGCCAAAGGAACTTCTGGGGCAGGAGATCATTCACAACTGGAGGAAGAAAGAGGTGGCAACAAATGTCTGAGCCACAACGATTCATCCCCGTTTACCGCCCGTGGATTGACGAACGGGAGGCTGAGGCGGCGCGACGGCCCATTCTCTCGGGATGGGTTACGATGGGTCCCGAGGTTGAGGCTTTCGAGAAGGAATTCGCGGCCTATACCGGTGCCCACCACGCCTGCGCCGTCTCGAGTTGCACGACTGCGCTGCATTTGGGATTGCTTGCGGTGGGAGTTGGGCCCGGTAGCGAAGTGATCACAGTCAGTCACACCTTCATCGCCACCGCCAACAGCGTCCGCTTTTGCCTGGCCACGCCGGTATTCGTTGATATCCAGCCGGACACCTTCAACATGGATCCCGACCTGATTGAACAGGCGATTACACCCCGGACGAAGGCGATCCTCTGTGTCCACCAGATCGGGATGCCCTGCGACATGAAGGCGATCCTGGCGGTTGCCAAGCGTCATTCTCTCCCGGTCGTGGAGGATGCCGCCTGCGGCATTGGCAGTGAAATCCTATGTAATGGCGAATGGGACAAGATAGGCAAACCTCATGGCGATGTCTGCTGCTTTTCTTTCCATCCCCGCAAGCTGCTCACGACTGGAGATGGGGGGATGATCACAACATCTAACGCTGCGTGGGACGAGCGGTTTCGGCGGTTGCGTCATCACGGCATGAACGTCACCACCACGGTGCGGCATCAAGCCAGGCGGGTCATCTTTGAGTCGTATCCGGAGACGGCTTTCAATTACCGGATGACCGACATCCAGGCAGCCGTTGGCAGGGAACAGCTCAAACGGCTGCCGGACCTGATCCGGCAGCGGCGACTGATGGCGGAGCGATATCGCGGGAAACTGGAAGGAATACCGGGGTTGAAGGCGCCCCGCGAGCCAGCCTGGGCGCGAAGCAATTGGCAGAGTTATTGCGTTCGCCTGTCGGAAGATTTGGACCAGCAACAGGTCATGCAGCAACTGCTTGACAAAGGTGTGGCGACAAGGCGCGGGATCATGTGCATCCATCGCGAGCAGGCCTACGCGGATCTCCCGTGCCGCTGGCCGCTCCGGGAATCCGAAAGCGCGCAGGAACATTGCGTTCTCCTCCCCCTGTATCATCAAATGACAGAGCGGGACCAGGATTACGTCGTTGAGCAGTTGGCCAAAGTAGTTGCTATGGCCCCGGCGCGTTGATGGGGGCATGGCTCGCCGATTGATCATCCTCGGGACAGGTGGCAGCGCTTATGACGTGCTTGACATCGTCCACAGCATTAATGTCCAGGCGCAGACGTGGGAACTGGCTGGCTTTCTGGACGACGCACGACCGTCAGGGAGCCGTTATCTCGACCTGCCGGTTCTGGGTGGTCTTCGCGAAGCAACTCGGTTCGACGATTGCTGGTTCATCAATGTCATTGGCAGCGATGTCAGCTACCGGCGGCGGCCAGAGATTATTCAATCAACCGGTCTTGCTCCAGACCGATTTGCGACGCTGGTTCATCCCCGGGCGTCGGTTTCACCTTGGGCCCGGCTGGGGCTGGGAGTTTATGTCTCTTTTGGGGTCAGCATCGGCGGCGGCGTCAGCGTCGGCAATCATGTTTCCTTCAGTCCCGCTTGTGTTATTGGGCATGATTCAGTGTTCGCCGACTGCGCTTTGATCGCCCCACAAGCCGTGATCAGCGGATTTGTCCGGGTTGGGTGCTGCTGTTACATAGGCGCCGGGGCAATGATCCGGCAGAAGCTTGAGATCGAAGCGGGGGCCCTGGTGGGCATGGGAGCAGTGGTAACGAAGCACGTCCCGGCAGGGGTGACGGTGGTGGGGAACCCGGCCAGGCAACTCGTCCGATCGTAACGGTGGAGCGCACTGGCCGGCAGGCTGCCACTTGACCGGGCCGGCCATACAAATCAAAATTCATATGAAGCAATGTTTGAAAGACGCGACAGTCCTGGTTACTGGCGGAGCCGGCTTGATCGGATCGCACATCGTTGACTGTCTGGTAGACGGCTGCGCCGGCGAGATCCGTGTACTGGACAATCTGGTGCGGGGGCGCATGGATAACCTGGCCGCGGCGTCCGCACGTCACCCGATCAAGTTCATCCGGGGCGACATTCGGGACCGCGCGGTGGTCGCTGACGCTGTGCGCGGCTGCGATTACGTTTTCCATCAGGCGGCGATTCGCATAACCCTGTGCGCTGAGCTCCCGCGCGAGTGTATTGATGTGCTGGTCACAGGCGCCCTAAATGTCTTTGAAGCGGCGGCCGAGGCGGGCGTGAAGAAGGTGGTTTTCGCATCCTCAGCCTCGATTTACGGTCCGGCGGATGTCTTCCCGACCGACGAACGCCACCATCCGTACAACAACCGGACTTTGTATGGTGCAGCCAAGCTGATGAACGAGGGGATCGCAACGCACTTCTATGATCACAAGGCCCTGCGCAGCATCGGGCTTCGCTATTTCAACGTGTACGGTCCTCGGATGGATGTCACCGGGGCCTACACAGAGGTCTTTGTCCGGTGGCTGGACTGCATCGACAAGGGTGAGCGGCCACAGATTCATGGCGACGGTTCCACGACAATGGACACTGTTTATGTCGGAGACGTTGCGCGAGCCAACATCCTCGCGGCGCAATCGCCTCAGGATTTTGGCTTCTACAACGTCGCCGGCGGAAGCGAGACGAGCCTGCTGGACCTCTGGCGGGCCATGCAGAACATCACTGGTGCGCATCATCTCCAGCCCGAATTTCATCCGCCCCGAGCGCTGAATCTCGCTGCCAGACGTTTGGCCGACATCACAAGGGCCCGTGAGGATTTGGGCTTTACGGCACAGGTCACGCTGGAAGAGGGGCTGCAGCGCCTGCATGAATGGCGGCGCACAGCGCTGGCTGGCACCGTTGTGACCTAACCCGGATCGGGGGAAAAGCAAGCCTGCCAAGGAGCCCGGGCGGGGGGGGCGATCGGTTCGGGTCTTTTACGTAAACAGATTCAGTAATACTTCCATTCGCGGCGAGGATTCCGGCGTGGCAGATTCGTAGCGTTGCTCTCTCGACGGAGCTAAACCTTCGCGAGCAGTTCCTTATCGATGAGAGAAGTGTTAGAGGCCTGAGTCGGCAAGCCAGCTGAAGATTGATGATGTACAGAAGAGACTTCCTCGTGTTAAGTCGCCCCTTGTTGCTCTTCGTTCTGGGCGTTTTGCCGGGGTTCGGCCTATGCCTCCAGGCGGCGGGTCCGGAGCCCGTGGGCTGGTATTCGGGCGACATGCATGTCCACCGCAGTTGTGGTGGCGCCCCAGTCAGCGTGTCGAGCATCTACAACACGATGGTGAGCATGGATTTGTCGGTGATTTCGCTGCTGGCGGACATGGGCAACGGCGAGGTGCAGAATCCGGCGACCGACCTTCCCTTGGTGACGGGCCAGGACGCCTCGGTGTCGACCGCCGGTCGCATAGTTCATTGGGATGCCGAGTGGCACTGGGATGCGACCTATACTCAATATCCATACCAGGCGCTCGGGGGACACATCGTTGCGCTGGGCTTGACGAACGCATCGCAAATCTGGAACGAAATGACCTATCCCATTTTTGATTGGGCGCGTCGGCAGGGCGCGATCGCCGGGTTTGTTCACATGCAATTCCTCGACGACACCTTTCCACAGACCCTGACCTGCTGCACGCCGGTCGACTATCCGGTGGAGGTGGCCTTGGGGGCTTGTGATTTCATTTCTGAAGATGTGACTGGGGGTGATGGTTTCATCCGCGCATATTATCGGTTGCTGAACTGTGGCTTCAGACCGGGAATCGCCGCCGGATCGGACTATCCGTGCGGTGCCGATATCGGCGCGTGGTTGACGTATTCGCAGTGCGCGGGCAACCAATTGACTTATCACAACTGGCTGCAAGGCATCAAAAATGGCCGGACAGTGGTGTCGCGGAGCGGGCGAAGCGAGTTTGTAGAGTTGAAGGTGAATGGGACGAACAGCCCCGGAGACGAGATTAATCTGACGGGCGGCGGCAACGTCCAGGTGAGTGTGCAGTGGACCGCGACCCAGACGTTAAGCGGGACCTTGGAGCTAGTGCGCGACGGAGTGGTGGTTGCCAGCCAATCGGCGACAGCCTCGGCTGGAGCACCGGTGACGTTGAACACAGCAGTGAATTTTACGAACAGCGGCTGGTTATGCGCGCGGAGGATGGGAAGCAGTGGGCACGCGGTGCACACCGCGGCAGTATTTGTGACTGTGGATCAGAAGCCGGTGCGGGCCAGCGTGGCGGATGCGCAGTTTTTCGTTGATTGGATGGAGCAGTTGATTCAACGGACGTCAGTCGGCGGGGCGTGGGCTTCCTATTTCACCACCCAACGAGCTGAGGTTCAGGCTCGTTATCAGGCGGCGAAAAGCCTGTTTCAGCAAATCACTATTGAGGCTGCGACAAACCAGCCAGTTGCCATTGCGACAAGCTCACTGCCCGACGGCTTCTTGGATCTGGCTTATTCAGCGGCGTTGACAGCGAGTGGTGGGTTCACGCCCTATGTATGGTCGCTCGTGGACGGGGCATTGCCTGCCGGTTTGACGCTCAACACGAGCAGCGGCGTGATTTCCGGGACCCCGGCGACCCTCGAGACTGCCAATGTCACGGTGAGGGTGACCGACGCCGGCAATCCGGCTCAGACCGCGACGCAGGCGCTCAGCATCCTCATCGACATCGCCCCACCGCCCGGTTTGATTGGCAATACGAACAACGGAAGCCTGAAGGATAACCTTTGGTATAACGGTGCCTGGGTTAACGCTTGCCGTTTTCAAGCCTCGTCGAACTTAACGGTTACAGAAATCTCGGCCAAAGTTGTGGCGATCTCCGGCCATTATAAGTGTGCTATCTACACCGAGAGCAATGGACAGCCGAGCCGATTACTTGGCAGCACAGTTGAGGTCGCCAACTCGGGAGATGGCTGGCGGGCCTTCCCGCTGGCTTCGCCGGTGGCACTAGCCCAAGGTGTCTATTACTGGCTGGCTATCTGGTCGGATGATCCCAACGCGAAGGTCTATTACTCGGATAATGGAGGCACGCTTGCCTCGGAACGCTACAACTACGGTCCGTGGCCGGATCCGATGAATAAGAGCTGGGACAGCGACTTCAATTTTTGCATTTATGCGTATGGCACGACAGGGCCTGGGCAGTCGGTAACCATCACGACCAGTTCACTGCCCAACGGTTTGTTGAACCAGGCTTATTCGGCAACGCTTGTGGCGAGCGGTGGATTTACGCCATATAGCTGGTCACTTGTGAGCGGGGCGCTGCCGGCCGGGTTGACGCTCAACACGAATAGCGGCGTCATCGCTGGGGTGCCGGCGACCCCCGGGACCGCCAATTTTGCCGTGCGTGTGACCGATAGCGGTAATCCGTCCCAGTCTGCGACGCAGGCGCTCAGTATCCTTGTCGGCGTCGCCCCAGCGCCTGGTCTGATCGGCAACACGAACAACGGGAGCCTGACGGATATCATCTGGTATAACGGCGATTGGATCAACGCCTGCCGTTTTCAAGCCTTGTCGAACATAACCGTGACCGGGTTGGAGGCCAAAGTGGTAGCGATCTCCGGTCATTACAAGTGTGCCATCTACACGGACAATGATGGGCAGCCAAGCCGACTACTCGGCAGCACACTCGAGGTGAGCAATCCGGCAGATGGCTGGCAGACATTCCCCCTGACGAGTTTCCTGGTGCTGACCAACGGTGCCTATTACTGGCTGGCCATCTGGTCGGATGCCGTCAACGCGGAAGTCTATTATTCGGATACTGGCGGCATGCTTCGCGCTGGATTGCTCGAATACGGCGCATGGCCTGATCCAGTCATTTTGGGGTCGAACGGCAACCACAACTACTGCATTTATGCGCATGGGACAAGCGGGCCAGTAGCAACGAATCTGGCGGTGGAAGTGTTGGAAGACACGAGCGCCAGTCTGACGCTGTTGGGTGGTGGCGGTGACACGGTGAGCTATGCGATTCTCACCAATCCGACCAATGGCATCTTGGGTAGCCTGGACACGAGCACCGGGGCGGTCAGCTACACGCCCAGCACCAATTATTTTGGGGCTGACAGCTTCGTTTTTGCCGTCAGCTCGGTTGGTCAGCAGGCGACGGGCACAGTCAGCGTCACGGTCAGCTCAGTGAATGACGCGCCGACATTGACGCTGACCAGCAACAACGTGGTAGTGCTGGAAGACAGCGGGGATGTCAGTCTGGCGGGCTTTGCAGCGGCGAGCGTGGGGCCGGTGAACGAATTGGCTCAGGGGATAACGAGTATCGCCGTATTGAGTGTGAGCAACGCAACAATATTTGGTAGTGGGCCGGCGATTTCGCCAGGGGGGGCGCTGACGTTTACGACTGCGGGCAACAGTGAGGGGGTGGCAGAGGTGACGGTGCAGGCGGTGGACGATGGGGGGACGGCCAATGGTGGGGCCAACGAGTCGGGCGCAATCAGTTTCACGATAACGATTGCTGCGGTTAACGATGCGCCGGTTGCCGTCAGTCAGAGAGTGACGAACGGGGAAGACGAGAGCTTCGAGATCACACTTACAGGCAGTGATGTGGACGGGCCAGAGGTCAATTGCGTGGTGTTGGAAGGGCCGACCAACGGGATATTGAGCGGAGTGGCGCCGGACCTGGTATATCGCGGGACCAGCAATTACTATGGTCCGGACAGTTTCACGTTCAGTGTTAATGACGGCAGTCTTACCAGTGAGGTGGCGACGGTGACGATCCTGTTGACCAACCTCAATGACGCGCCGGTGGCCTTCGACCAGAGTGTGACCAACGGGGAAGACGAGAGCTTCGAGATCACACTTACAGGTAGTGATGTGGACGGGCCAGAGGTCAATTACGTGGTGTTGGAAGGGCCGACCAACGGGATATTGAGCGGAGTGGCGCCGGACCTGGTATATCGCGGGACCAGCAATTACTATGGTCCGGACAGTTTCACGTTCACCGTTAATGACGGCAGTCTCACCAGTGAGGTGGCGACGGTGACGATCCAGTTGACCAACCTCAATGACGCGCCGGTGGTAACAGATGAAGTTTACCTTCTCGGCGACGGAGTGGTCCTGGAGATTTCAGCACCCGGGGTGTTGATCAACGACGGCGATTCCGAAGGGGGGAGCCTAACAGCAATACTGGTGAATGGTCCGCTTCAGGGGGAATTAGACTTTAACCCTTCCGGCGGATTTACCTACACGCCGACGAACCATTTTAGCGGAGTAGATTCCTTCACCTATCAAGCGAGCGATGGACAGGCATACTCGGGCCCCGCGACGGTAAGCATCGCAGTATCTAACCCGATTCAAGTCTCGTCGGTCGCCGTGTCGAATGAAGAGGTGATAGTAAAGTGGAATGCGATTGCGGGAAGGATATACCGGTTGGAATACAAGGACAATTGGGCGGAGGTGGATTGGACGGATTCACTATCGGACGTGCTTGCAAGTGGGGCTACAGCCTTCCAGACCAATGCCGTCGGTACGGCCGGGCAGCGCTTTTACCGCGTAAAATGTCTCGGTGACTTAGGAGAAAACTGACGTGCTCAAGACTGAAGTTGGACCCCAGCATTCATGCGCGGATGCTTCGCGCGAGGTAATTATCAGGTGAGGATCGGCCCGATTAGCATTGATCCGCTTCGCCGGGCTCTTGCCCGACTTCTTTCGTGCTCACTCAACGTGTTCTGCCCGATTTCGAAGGAATTGTCATACGCCCGGGTCACGACGGGACGCCGTGCGCGAGCAGGCGAAAGCCCTGAACGCCGGGCGCGGCTCTTGCTTTGGTGGGTCTTAGCACTTCTGATGGTTGGTGATTACCGTGCCATGACGGCCGGTCTCTACAATGGCGGTCCGGGGGGACCCATCCTTGTGGTCACGAATTCGGCGAACCCCTTCACTGAGTATTACGCGGAGATTTTATTGGCCGAAGGATTGAACTACTTCGCGCTTACGAACATTTCAGCAATTTCGAGCGCAACGCTGGCGGCATACGATGTCGTAATTGTGGGTGAGATGACTTTGACGACCCCGCAAGTGACGACGTTCAGCAACTGGGTGAATAGCGGCGGGCACCTGATCGTCATGCGCCCGGACAAGAAGCTGGCTGGATTGCTTGGGGTGACCGACACCGGGACAACCCTTTCTCAAGGCTACTTGTTGGTGAATGCCTCAAACGGGCCTGGAGCGGGGATTGTCAGTGAAACGATGCAATACCACGGGACCGCCGACCGATACACGCTGGGGAGCGCGGTCAGCCTTGCGACGCTATATTCCAACGCCACCAATGCGACGGTGAATCCGGCGGTGACATTGCGAAGTGTTGGTTCAAACGGAGGGCAGGCAGCGGCGTTCACTTATGATCTGGCCCGATCCATTGTTTACACCCGTCAAGGCAATCCGGCATGGGCGGGTCAGGAGCGCGATGGATTTGTTCCGATGAGGTCTGATGATCTCTTCTTTGGACCGGCCAGCTTTGATCCGCAGCCAGACTGGATCAACTTGGACAAAGTCGCCATTCCACAGGCCGACGAACAACAACGTTTGCTGGCCAACTTGATTCTCAGCATGGAAGCCGACAAGAACCTGCTGCCGCGCTTTTGGTACTTCCCCCACGGTTATGAGGCTGTTGTTGTGATGACAGGTGATGATCATGCGTCCTTGTATGGCGGGTCGTATGCAGTCCAGCGATTCAATCGATACCTGGCGGCGAGTCCTCCCGGAGCTTCGGTGGACGACTGGGAGGCACCTCGATGCACTGCATATATCTTCCTTTCTCCCAGTCCGTCGTTGACGAATGACACTCAAGTCGTCTTCTATCAAACGAACGGTTTTGAGATCAACTTGCATCTAACCACTGATTGCACTGACTACACACCGGCGCAATTGGCCGCGTACTTCACCAATCAACTCAACCAACTAATGGCCAAGTACCCGAGTGTGGCCGCGCCGGTGACGCATCGAATTCACTGTATCGCTTGGAGCGGCTACACCGCCCCGGCTGAGGTGGGGCGCCAGTTTGGCATTCGCCTGGAGACCAGCTACTACCATTGGCCAGAGACGTGGGTCAAGGACCGGCCGGGCTTCATGACTGGTTCGGGTATGCCCATGCGTTTTGCCGCCGCGAACGGCAGCGTGATTGACGTGTATCAAGCGACGACGCAAATGACGGATGAATCAGGCCAGAGCTTTCCGCACACGATAGACACTTTGCTGGACCGGGCGCTGGGACCGGAGGGGTATTATGGTGCATTTGTGGCGAATATGCACACGGATGCCAATTCTGAGCCGCAGGCGGATGCAATATTCGCGTCGGCTGTGAGCCGAGGAGTGCCAATTATTTCCGCCCGTCAATTGCTGAACTGGCTGGACGCCCGAAATCAGTCCTCTATCCGTGACATCAATTGGACAAGCGGCAAGCAGACCTTCTCAGTCTCAGCGAATGCAAGCGCTAGAGGCCTCCAGGCAATGGTCCCGATACCCAGCAACTACCAGATATCCAGTATTACCTGGAACGGGGAAGCCGCGACAAATTTCTACGTGAAGCAGGTTAAAGGAATTCCCTACGTCCTTTTCCCGGCAACAAATGGCAACTACGAAGTCAGCTACGCATTAGATACGACGCCTCCAAGCATCACTTCAACCGCGCCCACGAATGGTGCGTTGGATGTCAGGTTGGATGCAAAGGTCAGCGTCACTTTTAGCGAGGCGATGAAAGCCTCGGCCATCAACACGGACACAATCCTGTTGCGCGATTCGACTAACGCACCAGTGTTGGCTACAGTATCTTATGACAATGCCACCTTCACGGCGACACTGAGTCCCGTTGAGCCGCTGGCACAAGCTTCGACCTACACAGCGATCGTGCGTGGCGGCGCGGGAGGCGTGTGTGATTTGGCCACTAACCTTCTGGCCGACGATCTCGTCTGGGCCTTTGCCACGACATTCAGACATCCCTCCAGCATTGGAAACGACAAGGAGGGGGGGGGGCTTGATCTCCTTTGGTACAACGGGGCTTGGATCAACGCTTGCCGCTTCCAAGCCGCCTCGAATATGACTGTGACGGGGATTGAGGCGAAAGTGACGCCTGTTTCCGGTCACTACAAGTGTGCCATCTACACGGACGATGATGGACAGCCGAGGCGACTACTTGGCAGCACATTCGAGGTGAGCGATCCGGCCGATGGCTGGCAGGCCTTTCCCCTGATGAGTTCCCTAGTGCTGACCAACGGCGCCTACTACTGGCTGGCCATCTGCTCGGATGACATTAACGCGAGAGTCTATTATTCCGATAGCGAGGGCACACTTGCTGCGGCACTGCATGATTACGGTCCATGGCCGGATCCGATCAGCGCCAGTTGGGGCGGCAGTTACAACTACTGCATTTATGCGTATGGGGCGACCGGGCCTGTGGCAACAAACCTGGTGGTGGGGGTGTTGGAAGACACGACCGCGAATCTGACATTGTTGGGCGGTGGCAGCGGCACGGTGAGCTATGCGATTCTTACCAATCCGACCAATGGTACCTTGGGTAGCTTGGACATGAGCACCGGGGCGGTCAGCTACATACCCAGCACCAATTATTTTGGGGCTGACAGCTTCGTTTTTGCCGTCAGCGCGGCGGGTCAGCAGGCGATGGGCACAGTGAGCATCACGGTCAGCCCAGTTAATGACGCACCGATTGCCATCAGTCAGAGTGTGACGAACGGGGAGGACGAAAGCTTTGGGATCACGCTTGTGGGCAGTGATGTGGACGGGTCGGAGATCAGCTACGTGGTGTTGGAAGGGCCGACCAACGGGATATTGAGCGGGGTAGCGCCGGATTTGGTATATCGCGGGACCAGCAATTACTATGGTCCGGACAGGTTCACGTTCGCTGTTAATGACGGCAGTCTCACCAGTGAGGTGGCGACGGTGACAATCCAGGTGACCAGCGTGAACGACATGCCGGTGGCCAATGACGATGATTACAGCTTGGGTGGCGGCGGGATGTTGGATATTCCCGCCCCAGGGGTGTTGACTAACGACAGTGATCTTGAAGGGGGGGGCCTGACGGCAATACTGGTGAATGGCCCGTTTCAGGGGCTTGTGAATATGAACCCTGCCGGTGGATTCACCTACACCCCGACAAACCACTTTAGCGGAGTAGACTCCTTCACCTATCAAGCAAGCGATGGCGAGATGAATTCAGGCCCGGCGACGGTGAGCATCATGGTGTCCAATCCGATCGGAATATTATCGGTGGTGTTCTCGAACAACCTCGTGACGGTGGCCTGGACTTCTATCGTCGGGCAGGACTATAGGCTACAGTACAAGGATAATGTAGCGAGTGCAGATTGGTCAGATATATTGCCGGATGTGCGGGCGAACGGAACGACAGCCGTTGGGACCAATTCCGTTAGCACCAGCACGCAGCGCTTGTATCGGGTAAAGAGTCTCGGACAATAGGAGGGACCATTTGCTGGTGCAGCCGGGGCAAGTTTCAGTCTGAAGCCATTGTATTGTAATGGTTTGGACGGCAGCTGGCGAGCGGAGGAACCGATGCATATGGCTGAAGGGGATTAAGGCAAGGATATTCAGGCTTTATTCCAGCAGGTTCCGGCTGCGGAGGGCGCCTCCACTGCTTTGGAGTAGCCGCCATGGGATGGCCCTTGGACGGCCACGCGACGGCCGGGAGGTCGGACGGGGGACGGCCAGCACACAGGTAGAGGGTGGTCGCCTGGTCGGGTTCATGCGCAGGGCAAAGCTGCCCGCCTTCCCCTCACCTTTGGGGAGAGATCTTCTCGAACTGCCGGTGTGGATAGGAAGAGGAGCAGGAGCGAATCCGGTGAGGGCGCAGGAGGGTTTGGGCATTCTTAGGTTAAACCACTCGGTTTCGTGACGTAGGCGCAACAAAGGCGGTGACTCGTGCCAGGAGGGGCTCGTAAGCTGCTGAATTAGGAGTGTTTGCGAGTAGTCTGGTATGCACTACCTATTGGTCGCTGGCGGTGTCTGGCAGGTGGCCGGACACTGAATCCGGCCACAAACTGCTTCGCTGGGGCCGTGTGCGGGGGGATGCGCTCCAGACTTGTCTAGACTGCTTTACGTCGAGCAAATGGGGCAAATGTCGTCGCCCTCTCACGGCCACCCAATCGCTTGCCAGAGCGGCGTCGTTGAGGAGCTGCTGTTAATGGAACTTCCGGACGGGGTAAATCCTGTTGATAGCAGCGAAGCACGCGCAGGTTCCTATCAGGTTGATTGAATAAGCCGAGTTGCACGAACACGAGCTGGCAGAGTCGGGTTTTCTACGGACAAAGAGTTCCGTATTGGAATGAGTAGCATCGCCAACACTTGTTTCAGATAATAACCCATGTGCAACTCTGGCCTCAGCAAGTTGTTTGTGCTGGTTTCAAACCTGCCCAGTCTGCTGGGCCGCTGGCTGCCTGCTTCAGTGTCTAGCATGGATCCGGCCAGTGTTCCTCAATGTAATTTATGAGCGCTATCAAGAGTAGTCGGCTGCAGGCGACTGAGGCATGGTCTGCTTGGTATCGGTTTAGGGTGATTGAGTTGGTATTGCGGCACATGTCGTTTAGCCGAGCAACCGGGGCAGACATCCTGCCGTCACGCTGCGCACCACAACGGCCGATTGCACTGGCTTGCATGTGGTTTGTGGCGTTGTTGATTGGATTAGGATCCCCGGCCTTGTCTGGCAGTCCTTACAACGGAGGACCTGGCGGGCCGATCCTTGTGGTAACGAATGCCGGGAATCCGTTCAGCGAGTACTATGCGGAAATTCTGCTGGCTGAGGGATTGAACTGCTTTGCGCTGCAGGACATTTCGGCCGTGGCCGAGGCCACCCTGACGAATTACGATTTGGTGATCCTCGGGGAAATGGCCTTGAGTTCTTCGCAGGTGACCACCTTGAGCAATTGGGTGTATGGGGGAGGGAAGCTGGTTGCCATGCGCCCGGACAAGAAGCTGGCCGGTTTGCTCGGGTTGAGCGACGCGGGCACAAACCTCTCGGAGGCCTACCTGCTGGTGAACACGGCGTCGGGTCCGGGGATGGGGATCGTTGCCGAGACGATCCAATATCACGGGACAGCGGATCTGTATGCGTTGGACGGTGCCACAACGGTGGCGACGCTCTATGCAAACGCGACTCTGGCGACGGTAAATCCGGCGGTGACATTGCGAAGCATTGGCTTGAATGGCGGACAGGCGGCCGCGTTTGCTTACGACCTGGCCCGATCGGTTGTTTTTACGCGCCAAGGCAACCCGGCGTGGGTGAATCAGAACCGCGATGTAGAAGTTGAAGGTCCTTACGCCGTTATCCGTCCTGACGACATGTTCTACGGAAACGCGCCTGGGGATTCTCAGCCTGACTGGGTTGATCCGAGCAAAATTGCCATCCCACAAGCCGACGAGCAGCAACGTCTGTTGGCCAACCTTATTATTTCCATGACCTTTCCCGGCAAGCTGTTGCCACGGTTTTGGTACTTTCCGCACGGCCATAGGGCGGTCGTGGTGATGACCTCTGACAATCATGGATCAGGAACTACGGCTGCCGCCTTCGACCAGCAATTAGCGGCTAGCCCTGTCGGCGGGTCCGTGGAGGACTGGGAGACGATCCGCAGCTCAGTCTACGTTTTTCCTGGCGAGGATTTGACCAAGACGGGCAAGAATGACCAATTCTATAACACGAACGGATTCGAGATCGGGATTCACATTGACACGGAGTGTTCCGGCTATACGCCGGCGAGTCTGGACGATGACTTCACCAGTCAATTTGCCCAATTCAACGCCGAGCATCCCGGTCTCCCGGCTCCCGCATCGCATCGAATTCACTGTGTTGCCTGGAGTGATTACGCAACGCTGCCTGAAGTGGAGTTGAGCTACGGCATTCGTTTGAACACAACTTATTACTATTTTCCCGCTGCCTGGGTTGCCAATCAGCCGGGTGTATTCACTGGTTCGGCGATGCCAATGCGTTTTGCGACGATGAATGGCAACGTAATTGACGTGTATCAAGCCGCCACACAAATGACAGATGAGTCCGGACAAGGCTACCCATACACCATTGATACGTTGCTCAATCGAGCATTGGGACCCGAAAGCTATTACGGCGCGTATGTCGCAAACATACACACTGACGCGGATTCTCCCGAGCGCCAGTCCTCGTTGTGGAGGAACGCGATCATCACTTCAGCCATCGCTCGGGGTGTGCCGGTAGTCTCGGGCCAGCAGATGTTGACTTGGCTCGATGGCCGAAACAATTCCCGGTTTGCATCGGTGTCCTGGGACAACACTAATCTTAGTTTCTCTGTCGTAGCAGATTCCAGGGCACGCGGCATTCAAGCTTTGGTGCCGATTCCTGCAGGGGACACAGTCAGTCAAGTCCGCCGTGGGGTTGAACCCGTGGTCTACTCATTGAAATGGATGAAGGGG
This sequence comes from Candidatus Paceibacterota bacterium, assembly GCA_035452965.1. Taxonomy (NCBI): domain Bacteria; kingdom Bacillati; phylum Minisyncoccota; species Minisyncoccota bacterium. Next base: position 107,334 of record DAOTCE010000005.1, read on the forward strand.
GTTCACTATGTTGCCGTTCCGGTGGTGAGTGGCGACTACGTGATAACCTACTCGGCCGATACCAATCCGCCCAGCGTGACTGGGATCACGCCTGCGGACGGGGCAACGGGGGTCAGCGTCAGCACGGCAGTGACGATCAGCTTCAATGAACCGATGGACGAGATCACGGTCAACACGGACACGATCAGGTTGAATGAAACCTTGGGTGGAGTGCCGGTGGCAGCCACGGTGACCTACAATCCCTCCACGCAAACCGCAACGGCGGTCCTCGCGCCTACCGATACTCTGTTGATCTCGACAGCTTATACGGTGACGGTGAAAGGCGGGGCGGGGGGGGTAAAGGACGTGGCAGGCAACGCGTTGGCAAGTGATTATACGTCTGATTTCACGACGACCGACACGTTGAACTACCACATTTGGCCGACCACAGCGACGCCAGCAATTGAGGCGGTGGACGACGCGTATCCGTATGAGTTGGGAGTGAAATTCAGGAGTGACCGCGACGGGTATGTGACGGGGATTCGTTTTTACAAAGGCGCTGGGAACGGCGGAACACACCTCGGCAATCTCTGGACCACGAGCGGGCTGAATCTCGCCACGGCGGTTTTCACTGGAGAGACCAGCAACGGGTGGCAGGAGGTCAATTTCGAGGTCCCGGTGGCTATTGGTTCGAACACGACTTACGTGGCGTCGTATTTTACTCCGCAAGGCCACTATGCGGTCAACGGCGGGTATTTTACCTCGGCGGGAGAGGATAATCCGCCGCTGCACGCATTGGCGAACGGTGTGGACGGAGGCAACGGTGTATTCATTCAGACCAATAACAGCTCTTTTCCCAACCAGACCTATAACGCAGCCAACTACTGGGTGGATGTAGTATTTGTGGAAAGTATGGGGCCTGACACGAATGCGCCGGTGGTGCTGGGGGTGAATCCTGGGGAGGGGGCGGAGGGAGTGAGTGTTGGGACGGCGGTGGCGGTGGCGTTCAGCGAGGCGATGGATGCGGCGAGCGTTACCAACGGCACGGCGATCACGCTCAGTAACGCTACGGCAGGGCTAGTAGCGGCGAGCGTGAGCTATTACGCTGGGACGAACACGGCGATTTTGACGCCCGATAGTCCGTTGGCATATACGAATGTGTACACGGTGCGGGTGAGAGGTGGGGTGGGTGGGGTGGCGGATGTGGCGACTAATTATCTGGCGAGCGATTTTACGGCGAGCTTTACGACCGAAGCGCCGGACCTGACGCCGCCTGAGGTGGTGGGAGTGAGTCCGATGGACGGAGCGGTGGAGGTGAGCCTGGGGACGGAGGTGGTGGTGACGTTCAGCGAGGCGATGGAACCGTCGACGATCAACGGCGACACGATCAGCCTGCGAGATTCCGGGGGTGGGGTGGTGCCGGCGGTGGTGGTTTACAATCCCTCGGCCTTGGAGGTGACGGCGGTATTGACGCCTACCAGTCAATTGACTCCCGCGACGACCTACACCGTGGTGGTGACGAACGGGGCTGCTGGGGTGACGGACCTCGCGGGTAATACGCTGACGAATGTGTTTACTGCGTCGTTCATCACGACGGATCAAACAGAATTTAGCCTCTGGGACGAATTCAGCGGGACAGCGGATGGCGGTGATTCGAGTGCGGTGGAGGTGGGGCTGAAGTTTCAGAGTGCCCTGAGCGGCTATGTTACGGGGATACGGTTCTACAAGAGCGCCGCCAATACGGGCACACACGTGGGGAATCTGTGGGGGGGGGACGGGACGCCGCTGGCGCGGGTGACGTTTTTGAACGAAACGGGCACGGGTTGGCAGTCTCAGGCGTTCACCAATCCGGTGCCGATTGCGGCCAACTCAACGTATGTGGTGTCATATCACGCGCCAGCGGGGCACTACTCTATCACAGCGGGCGCCTTTACGTTGGGTGTGACGAACTATCCGTTGCGGGCATTGTCGAGCAGCGATGGGGGGGGCAATGGCGTGTTTGTCTACAGCACAAGCAGCGCGTTCCCTGCGAATAGTTACAACGCCGCTAACTACTGGGTCGATGTGGTATTTACACCTGATTCCGGGCCGGACATTAACGGGCCGACGGTGGTGGGGGTGAGTCCTGTTGACGGGGCGGAGGGGGTGAGCCCGGCGACGGTGGTGTCGGTGACGTTTAGTGAGGCGATGGATGCGTTGAGTGTCACCAACGGAATCACGCTGACAAACTCACTGGGGCAGATAGTGGCAGGCACGGTGGCGTATTATACAGCCAGCAACACGGCGGTATTGACGCCGGATAGTGCGTTGGCGCTTGGGAGCAGCTACACGGTGGTGGTGGCGAGTGGGGTGGGGGGGGTGAAGGATGTGGCGGGCAACGGGCTGACGAATGTCTTTACGGCGTCATTTACCACGGTAATTCCGGACACAGCTGGGCCGGTGGTGCTTGGGGTGGAACCGGCCAACGGGGCGGTGGGAGTGAGTCTGGCGGCGGTGGTACGAGTGATATTTAGTGAAGCGATGGATCCGTTGAGCATCAGCAACGGGATCAGCTTGACGAATGCCGCGGGAGCTTTGGTGGCGAGCACGGTGGCGTATGACTCTGCGAGCAACACCGCAGTGCTGACGCCCGATAGTGAGCTGTCGCTTTCGAGCAGCTACACGGTGGTGGTGGCGAACGGGGCGGGAGGGGTAAAGGATGTGGCGGGCAATGCGCTGACGAATGTCTTCACCGCCTCGTTCACCACGACCGATCAAGCGGTTTATAGCATCTGGGCTAATTCAGCGACACCCACCATGCCCTCCTTCTATGACCCGGGGGATCCGAATCCCTATGAGCTGGGGACGCGGTTTCGGAGTGAGGTTGCTGGGTATGTGACGGGGGTCCGTTTTTACAAAGGGGCGGGCAACGCTGGACCGCACGTGGGCAATCTGTGGAGGGACTCGGATCAGGCATTGCTGGCCCGTGTGCCCTTCGAGAACGAGACAACTTCGGGGTGGCAGTATCAGGCATTCACCAATCCAGTGCCGATTGCGGCCGACACGACCTACGTGGTGTCGTATCACCTTACGAATGGGCGTTATGCGGTGGATACGGCGGTGCAGCCGGGGAATCTAACAAATGGAGTGATTAATCCGCCGCTCCACGCACTGACCAACAGTCCGACGACGCCCAATGGTGTGTATCTTCAGAGTGCGGCCAGCGCTTTTCCGACCAACTCTGCCAATGGCAACAACTATTGGGTGGATGTGGTAGTCGTCCAACCCGCGGTCACAATTGTCTCCGGGCTGGCAGCGGACAGCAAGGTATACGACGGGACGGCGTTAGCGACCTTGCGGACAAATGGTTCGGTGGTGCTGAACGGGGTAATCGCTGGGGATGTGGTGGAGTTGGTAACCAATGGTTACGCGGCCACTTTCAGCGCTGCCGATGTTGGCGCGGGCTTGCCGGTGAGTGTGAGCGGGTTGAGCCTTGGGGGGCCGGACGCTTCCAAATACGTATTGGTACAGCCGATGGACCTCGCGGCCAACATTACGCCGGCAACCGTAACGCCCAACATTACGGTGGCGGACAAAACCTACGATGGCACCACGGCAGCGACCATTACCGACCGGTCGTTAAGCGGTATTTTTGGCAGTGACGACGTCAATCTGGGCTCCAGCGGATCGGCGGTCTTCGTGGACAAAAACGTGGGCACCGGCAAAACGGTCAATATCACCAATCTGGGTCTGAGTGGCAGCACTGCGATCAACTACATGCTAGCCGCGACGAACGTGAGCACGACGGCGGACATCAGCGCCCGCTCGTTGGTAGTTGCCGCGACCGGTTTAGACAGGGTGTATGACGGGACGATCAACGCGACTGTTACTTTGAGCGACAACCGGGTGAGCGGGGACGTGTTGAGCACGAGCTACGCGACGGCACAGTTCAGCGATAGGAACGTAGGGGCAGGCAAAGCGGTAAGCGTGAGCGGCATTTCAATTGCTGGAGCGGACGCGGTCAACTACGTGGCGAATCCAACAACGAGCACGACGGCTGATATCACGCCGGCGCAGTTGACGGGTTTGGCGGACGGCAAGAGCCGGGTGTATGGGGCGGCCAATCCGCCC